>JBDSFP010000063.1:0-2894 GCA_039919415.1 Aquaticitalea sp.
CCCTTTTTCAAGGGAATGTGCAAAAAATATTTTGCACAAAAAAACTCCGATAAGTCATATCGGAGTTTAAAAGTATAAAAAATAAATTCTTTATTCTTCTGTTTTTGTTTCTGCTTCATTTTTAGTAGCAGCTTCTTCAGCAACAACTTCTTCCTTTACAGGAGCTTCTTCAGTTACTTCTTCTGTAACAGTTTCTGCTTCTGCTTCAGCTGCATTTTCTTCCTTAGCAGGAGCCTCTTCAGTTACTTCTTCCGTTGTTGCTCCTACTTCAGCAGTTTCAGTTTCTTCAGCAGGCGCATTGGCAGCAGCTTCTGCGGCTTCTGCATCAGCAATTACTTGTTTAGCATCTGCTTCACGTTTTGCGTTCACTTCTTTTTCGGCTTTTAAAGCTTTTGCTTTGGCATCTGCACCAGCTTTCGCTAAGGTGTCTTTTTTGGCATCCACAAGTCCTACTTTTTCTTCCATCCAAGCGTTGAATTTTTCTTCTGCTTGCTCTTCAGTCAAAGCACCTTTTCTAACACCTCCTGCTAGATGGTTTTTCATCAAAGCCCCTTTGTAAGACAAAATTGCCTTAGCTGTGTCAGTTGGTTGTGCACCATTTTGCAACCATTTTACCGCTCCATCTACATCCAATTCGATGGTTGCTGGGTTGGTGTTTGGATTGTAAGCACCCAATTTTTCCAAGTATTTACCATCTCTTTTTGAGCGTGCATCAGCAGCTACAATCCAGAAATATGGTTTCCCTTTTTTACCGTGTCTTTGTAATCTAATTTTTACTGGCATACATAAATTAATTTGTGAGGTTCTCGACCTCGATTATTAATAAGTGCCTGCCCGACATAATTGATTTATGTCATTCAGGCGGGCGCAAAGATACTACATTTTTTTATTTGAAGAACATTTTATGGTTATATTAAAAGTTATTGAAATTTTATAATAATTTTGGATTATATTGAACCTTATTTTAATTTGCGATCGCAAACTGAAAATAAATGATTAAGTATATAATGAAAAAAATAGCCTTCATCCTTTTAGTACTATTACCAGTTTTTAATTGTGCGGATCATATAGAATTCAATACCCCTGCCGTACAAGGAAATAAAGACGGAAAATTATGGAAGGCAGAAACCTATGCTGTTGACATTGATTTGGGTGGTTGGTTGATTGAAGGCCGAAATTCTAGCGGAACCTTACAATTGGTTACGCTTGCTGACACTAGAGGCACCTTCGAATTAGGTGGCCAAAGCGGAAATGTTGCCATATTTAAGGACTTTGATGGTACTGTGTATTCCACCGCCAATGCTCCCGATCCCAGTGTGTCACTATATCCAGCGGATGGGCAGATCATTGTTGAGGATATCAATAATATAACTCCTAAATCCATTAGGGGAACGTTCTGGTTCCATGCGTATACGGCGGACGGACTTCGAACCTTGAACTTTAATGAAGGCGTATTTTATTACGTACCAATTGTAGGCGGTTTGGTCCAAATAGGAAATTAACCTTCGGAAAACTTTCGTTGCCATATTCATTCAATTTGATGGGAAGCCATTTTCTTGGTATTTCCTTATTGACAACCCTAAATGTTAAAAATGTTAAATTGTTAGATTTTTCCTACTTTATGTGTTATATTAAAGTATTGGATGTGAAACAATACGCATCATTAAAAAATCTATTGAAATTTAAAATGACAGAGATATAATGAAGTATTCAGAAAAAATTTCAAACAAATTAAACGAATTATTAATCAAAAATTATGATGCCGAGAAAGGCTATCGTAATGCCATAGAAAATGTGGAGAGCGACCTATTGAAAACGTTCTTTAAACGAAGAGCTTCCGAAAGAAGCGATTTTGCAAAGGAAATGAAAACAGAAATCGAGCGTTACGGAGAAACTCCTAAAGATTCAGGAAGTTTTAAAGGCATGATGCACAGAAACTGGACAGATTTAAAAACAACCTTTTCATCAAATGATGATGCCGTTGTTTTGAAAGAAGCCATCAAAGGTGAAAAAGCAAGTTTGGAAGTCTATAATGACTTGATCAAAGAATCAGATTTGCCACCAACCATCGATTCCATGTTACTCAAGCATAAAAATGCAATTCAGTCTGCAATCAATACTGAAATGGTAAAAGAAGAATTGGTATCCTAACATTGTGATACTTAAATCAAAAAACGCAACTCGAAAGGGTTGCGTTTTTTGTTTATAATTTTAGTTAACTTTTGGGTTCAAAAAGCATTAATAATGTTTAATTTTAAAAACTTTTCTTTTCGAGAAAAATTCCAATTCAGCCATTTTAGATAGAAACATTTGTGTATTAGTGGCTGTAAACGACTAAACAACAAACGACAAACAACTAACATTAATGTATTTAATCTTCGATACCGAGACCACAGGCTTACCAAAACGTTGGGACGCACCAATTACCGATACCGATAATTGGCCGCGATGCATCCAAATAGCTTGGCAATTGCACGACAACATGGGCAACTGTATCGAACATCAAGATTATTTGGTGCAACCCAAAGGTTTCAATATTCCGTATGATGCTGAAAAAATCCATGGCATTTCAACTGAATTGGCTCAACAGCAAGGATTGCCATTAGTTGCCGTTTTGAAAAAATTCAATGCAGCTTTAGAAAAAACAAAGTTTGTGGTAGGTCAAAATGTCGGTTTCGACTTGAACATTATAGGTGCCGAATTTGTGCGTACTGAAATTGCTAACCTGCTTCAAGAACTTCCGGTTTTGGATACCTGTACGGAACATACGGCAGCGCTTTGTCGATTGCCAGGTGGCCGTTATGGCAAATTCAAATTGCCGACATTGACGGAGTTATATAAATTTCTTTTTCACAAACCTTTTGCCGAAGCCCATAATGCCACTGCCGATGTTG
>JBDSFP010000094.1:0-2559 GCA_039919415.1 Aquaticitalea sp.
CCACCATTATCCAAGAATTCAAGGGCTGCTTGACGCAAATCTTTTAAATCCATCAATTCATTCTCAACCAAGAGTTGGTTTCTACCGTTAATATTAACAGTAAAGATGTTTTTCTCTTTAATTACAGGGGGTTCCACTTGCTCATCATCAATCGGAGGTAACTTTCTATTGAGACCTGTATCAGTTTCAATAGTCGTAGTTACCAAGAAAAATATAAGGAGTAAGAAGGCAATGTCTGCCATGGAGCCTGCATTTACTTCGGGCGCTGCTCTTTTTGCCATAATCTGTTATCTATTAAACATTTTTTTTGCGCTTGATAAAAGCATTGCTATGATTGCTGCTACAATAAGGAAGTAAAAGGCATAAAGTCCCATACCAACAAATTTGGAGGTGCTTTCGGTTATTCCCAATCCTTTGTCGTTGAACGGTTTCAAATTCAAATCGGTCCCAGAAGCCAGGAAATATGATATGAGTATGATACCAAAAAACAGTCCCAATGATATCAAAGTTTTTTTAATATCTCCGGCCAACAATCCTTTGATTACATAAATCAAGACCAATGCAATAATGAGTCCAAGAACCGCGTAGGTAAGATATAATATGTAGTCTATAACATTATTGGACCCAGCCATAATCATGATCGCCAAAATGGCGCCGATAATGCCAAGAGCAAAAGCTACGTATTTAATAAGTTTATATGAATCCATTCTGTTTGTTATTTAAAATTACTATCTCTTGTGTCTGATTAATAAATCCATTAAAGTAATGGACGCATCTTCCATGTCGTTAACGATACTATCGATTTTCGCGATAATGTAATTGTAAAAAACTTGGAGTATCATGGCAACAACCAATCCAAATACCGTTGTTAAAAGTGCCACTTTAATACCTCCAGCCACAAGTGATGGTTGCATATCTCCTGCTGCTTCAATTTTATCAAAGGCGATAATCATCCCGATAACCGTACCCAAGAATCCAAGCATTGGAGCCAAGGCTATAAACAGTGATACCCAAGACACGTTTTTCTCCAATTGTCCCATTTGCACCCCACCATAAGCAACGACTGCTTTTTCAACGGAGTCCAAGCCTTCATCGACTCGATCCAAACCTTGGTAATAAATGGAAGCTACAGGACCTTTTGTGTTTCTGCAAACTTCTTTTGCAGCTTCAACACCACCAGAATTCAATGCATCCTCAACTTCTTGAGCCAGTTTTTTTGTATTTGTGGTGGAAAGGTTCAAAAAGATAATTCTCTCGATAGCAATCGCCAATCCAAGAATTAAACAAAGGAGCACGATACCCATAAATGCTGGGCCACCTTCAATAAAACGTTTTTTTAATTCTTGATGAAAACTCAGTTCCTCTTTTGCTGGTGCGTCAGCATTTTCGTCTTGAGTTACAGTTGCAACTGTGGTTGCCGTTGATGCTGTGTATGCATTAGTTGTTGCATTTACAGTTCCGAAAGCCATGATACCTGTTATGGCAAGGATAGAAAATAGTCTTTTCATTGTTCTTAATCTTAATTTTATTAGTTAATGTGTTAAAGATATAAAAAAATTGCAATTAAAAAATAAAAATCATAGAAGAGAATTTGCGATTGACTTTTAATTAAGCCATTAAAACCCTAATATGGTAGCAAAAGATTTTAAGAAATCGATTTTTAAATAAGATGTTCAAGTTGATTCTTACAATACTCTTAAAATTCTTTTGCAGAGAGGAAGGGATTCGAACCCTCGATACCCTTTTGGGGTATACACACTTTCCAGGCGTGCGCCTTCGACCACTCGGCCACCTCTCTAAATTTACAAATGAATTGCATGGTCAAATAACGAAAAAACTTTCAGCGCAAAAAAATTTTGAGCGTTAATTTTTAACACATTTCTCCTCGCAACGAGGTTTCGAATATGGTTTTGAAGGTTTTAGCAGAAATTTTCTCTCCCAATAGATACATCAATTTCACTAGGGCAGCTTCCGTGGTAATATCTTTTCCGGAAATAACACCAATACTTTTAAGCTGTGTACTCGTTTCGTAGTGTCCCATCATCACGCTTCCACCAGAACATTGGGTCACATTGATGATAGGTAAACCTTTTTTTATGGTTTGTCTCAACAGATCTAAAAACCATGTGTCTGTACTTGTGTTGCCTGCTCCATAGGTTTCTAGAATAATACCATTAAGGTTTGGCGTGTTTAGAATACTTTCCAAAATCGACCGCGAAATCCCAGGAAACAATTTTATCAAGGCAATATTGGCATCCAAAACTTTATGGACTTTGAGCTTTTTTCGAACATTAGGCTTCAACAAGTGTTCGTTTGAAACCTTTAAGTGCACACCAGATTCTGCCAAACATGGATAGTTGAGAGATTCAAAAGCCTCAAAATGTTCGGCGTTGATTTTAGTGGTTCTATTGCCTCTGTACAATTTATATTCAAAATAAAGGCCCACCTCCTTGATGACAGGTTTGCCATTTTTCTGCAACGATGCCATTTGGATGGAAGTGATTAAATTTTCCTTTGCATCTGTTCGCAAGTCTCCAATGGGAAGTTGCGATCCAGTAA
>JBDSFP010000188.1:0-3169 GCA_039919415.1 Aquaticitalea sp.
TCACAGTTCGCCTCATTTTTCACAAAGGAAACCGATTTGACAAATGCAGAATTGGAGGATTTGAAAGCCATTATCGATAACGAAATCAAAAATAAATGACCATGTTAGTCTATCTCATAAAATTTAGCGCATGCCTCGCCATATTCATGGTGTTCTACAAGTTGTTTTTAGAGCGTGAAAATATGCACCTCATCAAAAGGTATTATTTATTGGCTGTCTTGATTTTATCATTAGGAATCCCATTTGTAACCTTCGTTCAATATATAGAACCAACAATTACAGACACTTTTGTTCTGCCGATGGACACTATTGTTTCCTATCCCGAAATTGAAAACGTTCCTGCTCCTACAAATTACACTCCGATAATTTTATGGAGCCTTTATGGTTTGGGCTTCCTTATTTTCGGATTGAAATTCAGCTTAAATCTGTCGCATATTTACAAGAAAATAAAGCATAATCCAAAACATAGAAACCAAAGATTTATCAATGTATTATTAACAGATCTAATCACACCTCATACATTTTTTAGCTATATATTTTTGAACAAACGCAAATATGAAGCGCAAGAAATTCCGCAGGAAGTCTTTATACATGAACAGACACATGCAAGGCAAAAGCACAGCATTGACGTATTGTGCATCGAACTTTTGCAAGTTGTGTTTTGGTTCAATCCACTGCTTTACCTTATCAAAAAAGACATCAAACTCAACCACGAATTTCTGGCCGATCAAGCCGTCTTGAAAAATGGCATTCAGCCATCAGCCTATCAAACTTTATTATTGGCATTCTCATCAGATGCCCAACACGTAGAATTGGCAAATGCCATCAATTATTCATCCATCAAAAAACGATTTACAGTTATGAAAACACACACATCAAAACAGAAAATTTGGTTACGAAGCCTTTTGCTTTTACCATTGGTCGCACTGACGCTTTATGGGTTTAGTGAGAGAAAAGATGTTGTAAGGGAAGATGTTAATTCAGTACATACGATTTCTGATACAATCCAAAATATAAACATCTATATAGATAAAAATGAAAATATATTATTGAATAAGAAAGCAATCAAATTTGAAAATTTACAAGTTGCCATAAATAAACTAAATGATCATTTGACAACTGAAGAAAAACAACTATTCTTATCGGCAACTATTAAATATGAGACCGAAGATACTAGAGATTTGATGAATAAAATCCCAACAATTTTGTTTAACTGTAATATTTATATGTGGACCGCCATAAACGTTTTAGAACTAAAAACACCTGGAGTCAATTCTGTAATACTGAAAAATAAGTATGCTGGTAAAACAATTGAAGAAGCCAATAAGTTCTACGAAAAAGAAACAATAGATTTATCACCTTATGAACCAGCGGATTCGACTTCTCCATGGCAAATTAGTACTGAAGTTTCTGCAATTACTTATACAGAAATTGATGAATCTAAAATTCCAGACGCTTCAAAGGAATTGGTGGAAGAATACAATACTATAGCCAGAAAATTTAATTCCAAGGCATCTGACGATAAAATATATAAGTTAAAAGATGTCAATCGCATCTATATTATTTATCCGCAATTAAGTAAAAAACAAAAGGAAGCAGCTGAAAAATATCCTGATATTTTTAAAGCTTTTTCGACAGACCAATTAAAAGCCACTCCCGAGGAAGTTGAAGAATATAATAAATTAGCGAAACATTGTAATTCTGAACTTTCAGATGAGCAGCCAATCTTAAAAGTCAAGGACATCAAACGGCTAGAGTACCTTTACAGTAAAATGTCAGACGACCAAAAAAAGAACGCGGAGACTTATCCTGATTTTTCAAAAATGCCTCCTCCGCCATCTCCGGAAACTGGTTTTATCATAGTCAATGGCGAAACCTTATGGTATGTGAAATTCAATCCAATAAAATACTATAACAAAAAAGGCTATTTAGTAGATAAAAATGGAAAGACACTAAAAGGCAACAATCAAGTAAATGCTTCTGATGTCCTTCCTGGGCAGTATATTAACAAGATTTATCAGAATGACAAAGTAGTCGTTGAATTTAAGGATAATATGTCAGGAGCAATTCCTCCACCTCCGCCTCCACCTCCGCTGCCACCTCCATCATCACCGCATACAGAAGATTCCGCGCCACATCTAGACAATTCGCCTTTATCTGCGATTTTAGGTAATCAGGAGATATATGAAAGCATGAAAAAATTCTTCGTATATCAAGAAGCAGAAAAACAAGTACCTTTTTTTCTAGATGGAAATAAAATTTCCTCAAAGCAGGCCATAGAATTTGTGAAGAAAACTAATAATTTTAAAATTGAACAAAAGGGAAATGAGGCCGTTTATTTGATTAAAACTGAAGGTCCAACCAATATTAATGGAACTCCTCCTCCTCCGCCAGCACCTATATCGCCATTAGATCATATGATAGAGATGGCAAAAAAAGGAGCTATATTTTACTATGAGGGAAAATCAATTTCATCGGATGAAGCCATTAAACTTTTGAAGAATAATAGCCAACTCAATATTTCAACGAAACAGGTCAATTCAAAAGAACCGAAAGTTTATATCTCGAAAGAGCCAATCATTATAAAGGATTAGTTGATTGAGATGAATAGTATCAGACCTAACAGGTTTCAAAAACCTGTTAGGTCTTTTTTTTGCGAATCATGTAACAAAATAACCTACTCAACGTTCTAATAGTCAAATCAATCAAAATCAACGCGGTTATGTTAAAAAAATTCTTCATTCTATGTTCAGGTTCCGACTCTGACATTCTCGACAATTGTTCCATCGGCGAACAGAATAAATATGCGGGCATTGGCGCAACCGTTTTCTTTACGGCTGTGATGGCATTTATCGCAGCGAGCTATGCGCTCTATACCGTTTTTGATAATTCCTATTTGGCTGTTGGCTTTGGCTTGGTTTGGGGTTTGCTCATTTTCAACCTCGACCGATTCATTGTCTCCACCATCAAAAAACGTGGCAGTTTTATGGACGAATTGATTCAGGCGTCGCCTCGGATTATTTTGGCTGTGATCATTGCCATCGTCATTGCAAAACCCTTGGAATTGAAAATCTTTGAGAAGGAAATCAATCAAGTACTGTTGGAACAGAAAAATGATCTGACGCTCGCCAACAAAGATCAAATCGCACAGCAGTTTACACCAACTGTT
>JBDSFP010000130.1:0-5298 GCA_039919415.1 Aquaticitalea sp.
GAATGGCCATCATTGCCGGTTCGAACCAAAACCAGACCACCACACCAATTCCACCTTGTGGTGCTTGCAGACAAACCATTGCCGAATATGAGGTCAAGCAAGAATCTCCCATCGAAATATACTTTATGGGAGAAGTCGGAAACGTTATTAAATCCAATTCATTGGAGAACCTGTTTCCCTTGATGTTCGTCAAATCTTTTCTATAACGATTTCGTGGAAATTTTACGATTTTCGGTTTTTTCATTAGTGGTTAAAGTATTACTTTTGTTAATTGTTTAGTGAAGCACAATTTTTGGTTGTTTGAAAGACGAACAAAAGTGAATGTCTGAACCAATCCCGCCTTTGTCGAGATCTTCAATTCTCTAAACCCTTATGTAGATTGTACTTATTTTTTAGAAATTATTTCGGATGCAAAAAATCACAAAAGAAGTTTACCTAAAGTGGTATGAAGATATGATGTTCTGGCGCAAGTTTGAAGACAAGCTAGCCGCCCTTTACATTCAGCAAAAAATAAGAGGATTTCTTCATTTATATAACGGTCAAGAGGCCGTTTTGGCAGGAGCTCTGCATGCCATGGATTTGACAAAAGATAAAATGATCACTGCTTACCGTAATCACGTTCAACCGATCGGGATGGGTGTGGATCCAAAACGTGTCATGGCAGAATTGTTTGGCAAAGGCACAGGAACTTCCCAAGGTCTTGGAGGCTCCATGCACATTTTCTCAAAGGAACACCGTTTTTTTGGGGGTCACGGCATAGTTGGGGGGCAAATTCCATTGGGCGCAGGAATTGCCTTTGGAGATAAATATCATGGGAGTGATGCAGTAACCTTATGCTGTTTTGGCGATGGTGCTGCACGTCAAGGTTCTTTGCATGAATCTTTCAATTTGGCCATGTTATGGAAATTACCTGTGGTATTTGTATGTGAGAACAATGGGTATGCCATGGGCACTTCGGTTGAACGAACAGCGAACCATACCGATATTTGGAAACTCGGACTAGGTTACGAAATGCCTTGCGGACCTGTGGATGGCATGAATCCGGAGAAAGTGGCGGAAGCCTTTGACGAAGCTATTCAGAGAGCGCGTCGTGGCGATGGACCAACCTTCTTGGAAATGAAAACCTATCGATACAGAGGTCATTCCATGAGTGATGCACAACATTATAGAACCAAGGACGAAGTGGCGGAATACCAAAAAATCGACCCGATTACACAAGTGAAGGATATCATTCTTGAAGAAAAGTATGCAACCGAAGAGGACCTGGATAAAATAGATAAACAGGTTAAGGAACGGGTTGCAGAATGTGAAAAATTCGCCGAAGAATCCGCATATCCAGAAAAGAGCGTCATGTACGACGCGGTTTACGAACAGGAAGATTATCCATTTATACAACACAAAATATAAGCTATGGCAGAAATCATAAATATGCCTCGTTTGAGCGACACCATGGAAGAAGGGACCGTCGCAACTTGGTTGAAGAAAGTTGGGGATAAAATCAAGGAAGGCGATATTCTTGCAGAAATTGAAACCGATAAAGCAACTATGGAATTTGAGTCTTTCCATGAAGGTACCTTATTATACATCGGAATTAAAGAAGGTGAAACTACGAAAGTTGATGAGTTATTGGCAATTATTGGTGAGGAAGGTGAAGATATTTCAGATTTGGTAAAAGGAGGAATTTCAAAAGATAAAGAAGAGACCGTAAATACGAAAGAAGCTAAAGAAAGCGAAACATTTAAAGAATCTAAAGAATCGAAGGATACCGATAAATCTAAAGAATCCACAAAATCCAAAGCGGAGTCTTCTGAAAAGGATGAAGCTGATTCCAGTAAAGATTCTGAAAAGAAAACATTAAGTGATTCTGACGCATCCGATGAATTGCCTGAAGGCGTCATTGTAGTGACCATGCCGCGTTTGAGCGACACGATGGAAGAAGGAACGGTTGCCACTTGGTTGAAGAAAGTTGGTGATAAAGTGGAAGAAGGCGATATCCTTGCAGAAATAGAAACCGATAAAGCGACCATGGAATTCGAATCATTTCAGTCGGGAACTTTGTTATATATTGGTTTAAAAGATGGCGAATCGGCAAAAGTGGATGCCTTATTGGCCATTATCGGTCCAGAAGGAATCGATGTTTCAGATGTTGCCAAAAATTTTAAAACTGGTGGAAGTTCTGCCAATCCCGATTCCTCGGGAGAAGAAACTCCAAAAAAAGAAAGTTCTGATTCTGATAAGAAGGAAACTTCCAAAGAAAATTCAAAGGAAGAGCCAAAGGAAAAAGAAAACAAAGAGTCTTCGAGTTCAACTTCAACTTCAACTTCGACTTCCGTTTCAACTTCAGATTCCAACAGAATTTTCGTATCTCCTTTGGCCAAAAAAATGGCAGAGGAAAAAGGCATTAACATTTCCCAAGTCCAAGGTTCTGGTGAAAATGGACGTGTGGTCAAACGTGACATTGAAAACTTCAGTCCTGGAGCCAGTTCTCCTGCAACGGTTGGAAAATTTGTCCCAACAGGCCAAGAGGATTTTGACGAAAAACCAAATTCGCAAATGCGTAAAGCAATTGCAAAAGCATTGACCAATTCTAAATTTTCTGCGCCACATTATTATCTATATGTGGAGTATGATATGGCGAATGCAATTGCTTTTAGAGAACAATTCAACTCCATTCCTGATACAAAGATTTCCTATAACGATATGATTGTGAAAGCATGTGCCTTAGCCTTGAAAGTGCATCCACAAGTAAATTCACAATGGTTTGCTGACAAGATGCGTTTAAACAACCATGTGCATATTGGGGTAGCAGTTGCGGTGGAAGACGGTTTGGTTGTTCCTGTAGTAAAATTTGCCAATGAGCAAAGTTTGCCACAAATTGGTGCTACAGTAAAAGATTTTGCAGGACGTGCGAGAAATAAGAAATTGAAGCCAGAAGAAATGGAAGGCAGTACGTTTACCATTTCGAATTTGGGAATGTTCGGTATCGAAAGTTTTACTTCGATTATCAATCAACCTAATTCTGCCATCTTATCGGTTGGAACCATTATGGAAAAACCAGTTGTTAAAAACGGACAGGTTGTTGCTGGGAACACGATGAAATTGTGTTTGGCATGCGACCACAGAACGGTCGATGGCGCTACAGGAGCTCAGTTTCTGGAAACCTTAAAAGGATTTATTGAGAATCCTGTGACTATGCTCTTATAATAAAATTCCTGTAAAGGAAGAATTCCAAAAAATAAATCCTACTTCCATCCCGGTGTATATCGGCAGAAGTAGGATTTTCATTTACTCCAATAATGTTACAGAATCTCCTTTAATCTTTCTTTGCAGTAGAAGGATCAATAATGGTTTTAACTTCTGCAACCGAATTGGCTGGGAAACCACCTTGTTGTGCATGTTCCCGTACTAAATCTTCATTTTTAGCCATATAGATGCAATAAATTTTATCTCCGGTAACGTAGCTATGGAGCCATTTGATATTGTCCGACCCCATTTCGTTTAATACGCCACAGGAAGTTTGTGAAATGGCCTTTAATTCTTCGGCGGTTAATTTTCCTGCTCCTGGTATAACACGTTCAATAACATACATATGTTCATTGGGTGTTTTTAATTCTTCTCTTAGGAGATTGGTTGCTGACTTTTCTTGTCCCATGACGTTAAAATTTGTGATGGCTATTGCCAAAATTAATAATGTTTTTAGAATTTTCATGATAAGTGTATTTAGGTTAGACATTAAATGAATATTTATGATGTACTAAAATTACACACTCAAAATCAATACTATATCTACAAATAATTCAAATGATAACACTTTTGAACCAAGCATTGAATTAAAGGCAAATAGCGTTAAAATGTATGTTGTTGGACGTATTTGGAAGGAAGAATTTTAAACTTACTTTTAAAACACTCCGAAAAATAGGCCAGGCTATTAAAACCCGTTTGAAAAGCTATTTCAGAAATATTACCACGTTGCTAATGCAATAATTTCAAGCTCTTATCGAGTCGGTAATCCCTTAAAAAAGTATTTGGGGATTTACCTGTAAGTGAAGTCAATTTTCTGTAAAATTGGGATTTACTAAATCCAAGTGCTTTACTAAAACTTAAAACATCCAATTCTGTGTTATTCCAAACATCTTCAGTATAATCCATTAAATGCGTAATGAATTTCTCGTCGAGTGGCGACAGAATGCTTACCATCTCTTCGTCTATGACCGCATTTCTATTTTCACTCTCATACAAAGCATTCACTTCGGAGGTAATCACAAAAGAGTCTTTAACAATAGTACACATTCGAGTGGCCAAATCAATGGTCTCTTTAAAAATTTCGTCCTTATCAGTAATGGGAATGCCAGAACATAAGGCAATTTTTATCTTTCGACTTGAATGTTCAAATGTTGGAGTTACATATTTATACTGAAATTGAATTTTTTGTGCACACAATACGGCATCGGTTACTGTTTTGAAGGACACCAAATAACTGTGGTTGTCTTTTTTTACGATATTACCATTATATTTTTGGAACTTTTTTGCTACGCTATTGTGAAATTTATGAGTAAAAATGGTATACTGGTTTGCCTCCAACCGATCTAGATAATTACTGGTTTCAATAATCATTAAAACACGAAAAGCGGGATCGTTTATAATGTTCAATGCAGTGTCTTGGGATTTTTCCGGATCTTCAATTCGTCCTAAAAAGGATTCAACAATCCTTTCGTTAACTTCTATAATGATATGGGGACAATCGCCATGTGCACGATTATGCATGTCCTGGATCGCTTGTTTGTTGGGCGCTTCGAATAAACAAAAAGCGGTTCTACGCTTTTCATCACACCAATACGTCATCCCTTTGCAGCCAAAGAGATGCTGCACTTTTAAATCTTCCTGATGCATTTGAGCTACATGCTCAGCAGTGATTTCTTCAGGGATGTCGTGACGATCCATATAGATTGGCATGGTCGGTATTTTTCACACAAGTTAATCAATATTAATGTATTATTCGACAAAGTAATTTGAATTTCACAAGTGAAGTTACATCAATGTTAAAAAGTGAGATATGACTTGAAGTTTTTTTTATCTTTAAACACTAAAAAAAATATATCCATGAAACACTTCTTCAAAATTTTTGTCCTGTTGATTTTTCTAGGTTGTAAAACGAAAATCGTTGAGACGCCACAGGAAAACATCAAGGAAATTCCTAAAATGTCCGTTTCTAAAAGTTCTGATTCCCATTTCATAACGAGCAAAGAACTTAAGGAAACCGTCAGTTATTTGGCTTCCGATGAATTGCAAGGACGAGAT
>JBDSFP010000197.1:0-13514 GCA_039919415.1 Aquaticitalea sp.
GACAGTTGGCCAAAATCCATTGACGATTCCTTAGCCAGAAAAGACTGGAATTGGCGCCAGAATTTCGACTTGAAAAAAATGACCGACGAAATGATGGTTCAATTGGAGAAAAAATATTTGACTTCCAAGAAATGATTAATTATTATTGAATGTGTACGCTATTGGGTTAGTAAGATATTAGTTATTGAAAACTCATCGTTTCGATATATTACTGCACACTGTCAGAATTACCCAATTACCTAGTTTTCAAATAGATTTTTTCTAAAAAAGCGATGACCTTTTATAAGTAATTCGATGATGTAAAAACATGCATTATGAAATCAATATATCCTATAATCTTTATCTCACTTGCATTCTTTTCCTGTTTAAACCAGGCCGGTAACAAGGGTGAAATTACTGAAGATTCCATTAGTGATAGTGGAAATGAAATTACAAGTGGTAGTGATAATGAAATTAATAGTGGAGATTTGGCATTGTTAAATGTACAGTCAAAAATTCACTATTATGTTGATGCCAAAACGGGTCTGGTTGTTTACCAAAAAGAATTCCCTTCCGATTGGGACATCGTCACAAAACCAATATATAACCTCGATACTGATTTCCCTGTGTTTTTGTACCGAATGCAAAATAATAACGGCATGAAGTCGTTCAACACGCTAATTGAACAATTTGTATCGTTTCAAAATCCACAGTATGCACAAGAGATGGGAAACTACGGGATGAGCAACATACGCGCAGTGGTTTCCCCAACAGATTTCTTGGAGAATGAAATACGACCTATGATGGAACGCGAGGGCTTTAAGTTATTAGGACCACGTAAGTTCCCAGAAATCCTTTCATACATTGAAAATCAAAAGAAAAAATATGGAATGCCCAATATGGATTTAAATGTATATTCCACGGAATGGATCAACAAAGATAACGTTAAGGCTTTGGTGTCTTTCAACCAAATGGTTTTAAATCCCGACCCTTCAATGTATGTGGAGAATCCCATGACCATATGGAATTATCAAATGGGCTATTTTTTTGCTCCTGAGGGCAACTATGAGGCCGATTTGAATACTGCCATACAAGCAGACCTGAATAAAACCGATAGTTCAAATTGGCAAAAATATCAGGCACAGGTCAATAATTTCAGGCAACAACAACAAACAGCACAGCACGAAGAACGAATGCGTAATCAACAGCAACAATTCGATCAGCACCAGCAAATGATGAAAGAACGGTATGCCGCCAATGATGCCAACAATGCTCGCTACATGGACAACCTTCGAGGAACGCCAACTTCAACTGGCTACACTTCTGATAGCAATCATCAGAATTTTATAGACATGATAAGGGAAGAGCAAAATGTCAGTTTAGAAGGAAAAACTTTTAAGGTCGAAGCGGGCTCGGAGAACTATTGGATGAACAGTGATGGTAAATATATTACGAGCAACAGTCAATTTTATGATCCAAATAGAGATCCAATTTATGACAATCGACATTGGGATCTGACAACAAAACAAAAATGATGACCTAATTTTTATTTTTCGATGACAAGTTAGTTGACAATAAATGTTCAAAGTTAGTTAGTCGTAAAAATGTTCCTTTTATGGGTTTGCTACATGAAGTAAATCGAATATTACGTATATTCAGCGTGTTTTGCTATTATCTATGGAACACGTTTATAAAATCGATTCACAACTTCAACTCGTTGATGCCATTAAAGCCAACAATTCGGTAGCTCTAAAGAAACTATATACAACTAATTATCATAAAATTGAAGCCTTGGTCTTAAAGAACAATGGCAGTCAGGAACATGCGAAGGATGTGTATCAAGAAGCGTTCATCATTGTTTGGAAAAATGTAAAAAATGACCGGTTTATTCCTGAAAACGATAGCGCTTTACAAGGGTACCTGTATCAGATTGCACGGAACAAATGGATGGACATTTTGAGATCGTCAAAATTTAAAAAAACGAATTTCATTAATAATGAAATGTCAATTTTAGATAAAAATATAGATCATTGCGATGAAGAAGACAATGACCTAATTACTCAAAAAATGGAACAAACCATGGCTGCCTTCAAATCAATGGGGAATCCGTGTAAAGAATTATTGACCACATTTTATTTTGAAAAAAAATCACTGCGGGAAATCGCAGAAGAATTACAAATTGAAGAAAACACAGCGCGAAACAAAAAATACAGATGTATGGAAAAGCTTCGCGAAATGGTTTTAGCCTCTAAATCATAAAAAAAATTGAAAGATCATAATAACATAACCCAAGATTTCTTGGAAACCATTGAGCGTTTTTATAATGGCTCAATGCCAACGGAAGAACGAAAGGTCATTGAAGCGAGACTTCAACAGGATGCTAAATTTAAAACCCGGGTAGAGGATGTCAAAATCTTACTCTTCGGGATTGAAGAGCAAGCCTTAAAAGAACGGTTGGATGAGTTTCATAAAGAATTACCAATCAAAAAGGAAACTAAAAAATCCGATTCCAAGGTCAGACATTTCAATTTCAGGAATATCGCAGCTGCAATCGTCATTGTTATGGTCTCTGCAACTTTTTGGTTGATCAACAATCCCTCCAACGAACGACTTTACGACTCCTATTTCAAACCTGATCCAGGATTGCCAACCACTATGAGCAGCTCTGACAATTTTGCTTTTTTTGATGCGATGGTCAACTATAAACAGGGCGATTATGAAAAGGCCATCAACAAATGGCAGATCTTGCAAAAAAAGGCTCCAGATAATGATACCATCAACTATTTTTTGGGCGTGGCACATTTGGCAAACAAATCAGAAAATAAGGCAATCCCTTTTTTGAAGGAGGTGACTAACAGCAACCACAAGGCTTTTAAAGACGATGCTCATTATTACCTGGGATTGGCCTATCTAAAGGAAAAGAATTTTAAAGAAGCCAAAAAAAATCTAGGAATGAGCTCTATTCACGAAGCTAAAACCGTACTTTCCAAAATAAAAGATTAATCTCCACACAATGAATAAGGCTTTTCGCTATTTTTTTATTGCCTTAACTTTCATTTGCATACTTCCCAATGCCTTTGCCCAATCTGATTCCTTGGTGGGAATCAAATATGTCGAACGTCTGATTGACCAAGGTAATTTCAAAACCGCACAAACGGAAATTGAACAGCAGATTGAACGATTTAAGGCTGAAAAAAACTTCGATACTTTGGTCGACTACATCCAATATACCGGAAGCATCAAACTCGCCAATCAAGATCCAGCCGAAGCCATTCTAAAGGCAAATTCCCTAATGTCATATTTAAAAACTAGCAAAGACCCTTACATAATAAAAGGAGGCTTGTTGGAATTGGCTTGGATATATGATGATGCTGGCGAACCAAAAAAAGCCTATGATGTAAACCTCGAAGCACTTTCCTATGGCGAAAAGATTAAGGACAAAAAGAAAGCGGAAATAGGAAATATTGAATATAATTTAGGCGTTAGGGCGAGTAATTTAGGGGATTATGATCTGGCAAAAAAACATCATTTCAAAGCTTTGAAATTATCGAAAGAGGCGGAAATCGAAGATTTTGAAACTTCATATTTTGTTTACAATTCAGTAGGCGGTATGATGTGGTTTTCGGCAAAACTGGACAGTGCTGCCTATTATTTTGAAGAGTCCCTCAAAGCACTAAAAAAGATGGAAGATAACGATATGAACCGCTACTATCGTCCTGCCATTGTAAAAAGCAATATTGCCGTCTTGCACCATGCTTTAGGCAAAAACGAAAATGCCATTGCGCTTTCAAGAGAAGCCATTTCAGAATATCAAAAATATATCGATGATTCTGAAAATGAAACCATGAAATTACGAGGCCTGAAACATCAGTTATCAACCATTGATAACTTGGCATCATTTTATGAAGACATGGGCGAATACAGTCGTGCTGACGAACTTATAAGTTATTCCTATTTTCAAAAAGTCAAAAATCTGGAGCCTGGCGATCCCAATATTTTATACTCTTTGGTCATTTTGGGGCAGGCTAAAATGGGAGTTCATGATTACAAAAAGTCCGCCTATTATTTGGAAGAAGCCCTGGCCTGGATTGAAAAATATCCAGATACACAGTTGTATTGGCATTCCGGGGCACTCATCACGCGCGCTTCTGTATATGCGGAAACTGGCGATATTGAGAACGCTATAAAGTTCTACGAAAAAGGGGAAGCGCTTTATAAAAAGACCATGAAGCAAGATTACACCAAAGACTATCTTGACGATTTTATAGAAATGTCATTGTTTTATTCGCAACATGACAGGGCAGAAAAGGCCATCAGCTTGGCCACGGAAAGCCATCACTTCGCAAAAAACAGCTCATTCAAAAATACGCTACAGGATTTTCGGCACACGCTCAACCTTGCCGAAGTGTATTTCAATTTGAAAAATTATAAAAAAGCCTACCAATACAGTACGGAAAGCCTTTCATTTTTTGAAAAGGACCTGTTAAAAGTAGAGTCGAGCAATGACCTCATGCAAATTGAATATTATAAACCCAAAGCGCTTCTCATCGAAGCACAATCCAAATATTATCTGTATCCAAAAAAAGATGAAAAGTTTTTGGTCTCCTTATTGAACGATGTGGAAAAAGGAATTGACATCTTGAGCCAGAGAAAAACCGTCGTCACATCCGTTGAAGATCTCAACTTGCTGATCTCGGAAAATACCTTGCTCTTTGATTTTGCAAAACAGCTCAATTACGACTTATACAAAATGACCCATAAACAAGAATATGTCGATAACTTGATAAAACTGCACGAATCGAGCATTTACAATAGGATCAGATCTCGCTTGGGACTTAAAAATAACATCGCATTCAAAGGTGTGCCACAATCCGTTTTGGACAAGGAAACCCAATTAAAAAAGGACCTCAATGCTTCTATTTCAGATACCGAAGATGCCTCCAATGCGATTGATAATCTCTCAAAGAACACCAAAACTTGGAACGTTTTTTTAGAAAGTTTGAAGCAAAACTATCCCAAGTACTATGATATGAGATATGCCTCCATTGAAAGGCCCATTGACAATATCCAAAAGAACATTCCAGAAAACACAACCATTGTCCGTTACTTTTTCATAGGAGAGCAAGTGTTTGCGCTATTGATCGATAAGGAAAAGAAAACCCTCTTTTCCTTGAATTTTGAAGCCATAAAAATGGACATCTATTCCATCGAAGACAATCAACATGAGGTCAAAAAAACAAGTGCCTCACTTTATAAATTGTACCAATACCTATGGCAACCATTTGAAGATCAGATCCACACCAAAAAAATAGTGATTGTACCCGATAGGGAGTTGTTCAACCTCAGCTTTGAAATGCTTACACCGAAACCCATTGCATCCTATAAGGAATTAGCAACAAACAGTTTGCTCGCTAAATACATCATCTCATACAATTACAGTTTATTTCTGATTGATAATGGGAGTAAAATAGGATATAAGGACGATTTTGTGGCCTTCGTTCCTGAGTTTGATGACAAAATGAAGGAAAATTACAAAATTGCGATTCACGATTCCATCGATTTGGACAAAGCTTATCTAACTTTATTGCCACAGCCCTTTACCAAAGATTTGGCAAAATCATCAACACGATTATTCGGCGGCGAATCGTTTTTGAATGAAAAATCCACCGAACATATATTTAAGAACAGTGCCAAAGAGCATAAAATAATCCATATTGGCACCCATGCCGAATCCAATAACGTGTCTCCGGAATTATCACGCTTGGTATTCGCCAAATCGAACGATAGCAGCGATACCGATGACAATTATTTATACACCTATGAGATTTACAACACAAATCTCTCCTCCAATTTGGCGATTTTGACCGCCTGCGAAACCGGAAAACCAAGCTATCAGGCAGGAGAGGGAATGATTTCTTTGGCCCACGCTTTCAATTACGCTGGTAGCGAAAGCATTTTGACAAGTCTATGGAAAATTGATGAACAATCAAGCGCCAAAATCATCGATCTTTTTTACAAGCACATCAAAAAGGGCTTGTCAAAGGATGAAGCGTTGCAAAAGGCAAAACTCCAATACATAGCCGAGGCAGAAGGTCGAACAGTCAATCCGGAATATTGGGCAGGATTAATTTTGATTGGGGATACTGCACCTATAGAAATGCAATCTTCGCAGACTTGGATCTATTGGATACTGGCAGGGCTGGCATTTGCTTTCATGTTTTTATTATTTCTAAAGAGAAGGCACAACAAATAAAAAAGAGCTGCATTTTACTGCAACTCTTTTTAGAATAATAAACCCTAAAAAAAATTCCCCTAGATTAATAGCAAGTGGCTTATTATAATAACATCGACATTCTTTTAAAATGTCATCATTCTAAAAGCAATCAACTTACATCGATGGCTTTCTTTGGTATAAATATCTAACTTAACCAAGTAAAAATCTATTCTTTAACAATACGTTTCGTGACCGAACCATTCAAGGCATTTATCTTTACGAAATACATTCCACTGGCGTAATTTTCCATTGAAATCTCTTTGGTCAATCCCATTTCTTTAAGATCAAAGGTGTGGATGATTTTTCCGGTGACATCCATGATCTGGCCATTTTTCAATTCTGACTGCTTCACGTTTTTAAGTGTCAAAATATTACGGACTGGATTTGGGAAAAGTTGAATATTGGATGCCGATAACTCGAAATCGTTGATCCCCAAAGCGACATTCACCACTTTAAGTACCACTTGATTGTCGTTTCTACAAAACACATCAAATGTATAGGTCATTCCATTGAAATCACCCGAAGTTGAAGGTGCTAAATTGCATTGCGAAATAGTTCCTGATGTTGTTGCCACAATAAATTCATCATTGATATTGGCGGCATATCCCATACTTAAATCGACCACTCCATTCATGACCGCGTTTCCCTGAATATTAAAAACATCATAGTCTGTTCCGGAGTTTGGGCCATTTATTTCTATTGCCAATATGGCATTAGGAGAAGCAATAAAGCTGCCCAGATATGTGAGAATTCCTGGTGAGCTGCCTGGAGCGATAGTCCCATCAAAGGTAGTATTGGCTGGCAACTGCACTGAACCATGGCCCCCAAGAGTCCCATCTCCAATATAAGTACCAAAATTGAGCAATCCGTTTTCACAAATAATGATTCCTGGACTCATATTATTTGTATTCACATAAATATTAAAAGTCCCTGTGGACTGTTCTTTTTTAATCAATCCTTGATTGATAACTGTCCCAATTCCAGATTGATAATCGAATGCGCTGTTTACATTGAGATTGACTATCCCAATAGCCGCATTATTAAATGTTGGACTGCCAAAACCTAAAGTGAGTACTCCTGTACCGTTATAATTTATTGTGCCTTCATTATTTAGGATAGATTGACCTCCAATAGATTTACCCGTTGCCGAAATTACATTAAGAGCACCTTTATTTGTCAAAGTGCCGATACCGTTACCCCCAAACGACCCACTGGTCCAATTCACACCTGTCGAGCCAGTAAAATTCAATATTGCTTCTGTAGTAGGTTCAACATTTAAATTTCCGGTCCAGTTGATCTGTCCGTCCAATTGACCTGTTAATGTTCCCAAAAGTGTAAAACCATTTGCCCATTCCAAGGTGTTTCCGCTGGTCACATTATAAATACCATCTGTTAAAATAGAATTACTATAGTTTAACTTTAGCGTTCCTGCTTCTACAGAAATCTTACCGTCGTTGTTTTGAAACATGCAATAAATATTGAATGTCCCTGAACTCTGTTTTTTTCTTATCAAACCAGTATTGACAAGTGTCCCAATACCTTGTTGAAAATCGAAAGCACTGTCTGAATTAAGGTTGATTATGCCAGAAACGGTGTTGTTGAGTATTGGACTGCCAAAACCCAATGTCAAGCTACCTGTACCGTTAAATTTAATGGTGCCTTCATTTTTTAGAATAGATTGACCTGTTACAGCTTTACCAGTTGTTGAAACTAAATTAAGTATGCCTCTATTTGTCAAGGTACCGATACCGTTACCTCCAAACGAACCACTGGTCCAATTTACACCTGTCGGGCCCATAAAGTTCAATATTGCTTCTGTGGAAGGTTCAATATTTAAATTTCCGGTCCAGTTAATCTGTCCGTCCAATTGTCCTGTCAGTGTTCCCAAAAGTGTAAAACCATTCGCCCATTCCAAAGTGTTGCCAGAAGTCACATTATAGATTCCGTCAATAAGTGATGCATTGCTGTAGTTGAGCCTCAAGGTGCCGCTTTCCACCGAAATGGTCCCGTTGTTGTTTGTGAACATCGATTGGATTTCAAAGATGCCGCTATTCTGTGCTTTCTTAATCAAGCCTGAATTAATTAATGTGCCAATACCTTGGCTATAATCGATTGTGCTAGCGGTATTTAGGTTAATTGTCCCCGAAGCCATATTGTTCAACGTGGGACTGCCATAGCCCAAAGTCAATGGACCGTCATTAAAATTAAACGTACCCTTGTTATTGAATGTTGCTGCATTACCAATCACTTTGCCACCAGCTGTTAACAATGTGACTGTGCCATTGTTGGATATGGTTCCATTACCATAAAAACCACCTGAATTCCAAGTTACAATGGCGTTAGCAGCTATTGAAGAAGCCATATCTATATTTAGACTGTTGTCCATCGTAACCTCTGCATTTCCCTGTATGGCAATAGATTTAATCGTTGCAGACACGTCTATAAACACAGTACTTCCTGTGGGTATTACTACATTGTTGGATGCATTTGGCAGCGCATTTAAACTCCAGTTGGCTGGATTGCCCCAATTGTTGTTAATAGTACCTGTCCAAGTGTTGGTTTGTGAGAAAAGCGTCAAGGACAACGCAAATAGAATCGAAAATAGTAATGATTTTTTCATAAATAATAATTTTAATGGATTAATAGCTTGTTTAATAGATATCGCTAAAAATAAAATATGTCATCACTTTTATGTTCCGATATATTGACCTATGTCATCATCTCGGACTCATTTATGCCATTATTTTTAAACTGATAGGGTGTCAATCCGGTCAATTTTTTAAAACTGGCATAAAAGGTGGATTTGGAATTGAAACCTGATTTGAGTGCAATATTTAAGATGTCTACCGCAATGAGGTCCATCTTGTTTAAATATATTTTGGCTTCATTGACACGTAGCTTATTGACATAATCATTGAAGCTCATACCAAGATGTGAATTTATGATACGAGACAAATGGCCTTTGCTGACGTGTAATTCTGATGCTATGTTTTCCAAGGTCAAGTCAATGTTCAAAAATCGTTTTTGTTCTACCAAAAGGTAATGAAATGCCAACAAAAAGTTCTTCTTTGAACTTGTACTGACGTTAATGTAGGCTTCCTCAGCTTTGTCTCTATCGAGATTCATTGACTATGCAGGTTTGTTGAACAGTTTAAAAGTAGGGGAAGTGGCAATATCCATTTTCCCAAATATTGACATAAGTCATCATCTTGGACTAATTGGCCAAATTATTTTTAAATTGTAATGGTGTAAGTCCCGTGAATTTCTTGAACTCGGCATAAAAAGTGGATTTGGAATTGAAACCTGCTTCCAGACCAATAGCCGCCAACGTGTAATGTTCAAAATCGGAATTGGACAAATAAGATTTTGCTTCGTCTACACGAAGAGAATTGACATATTCTGAAAAACCCATAGATAATTCCGAGTTGATCACTCGCGACAGATGACCAGCACTCAACTGAAGTTCTGATGCAACACTTTCCAAATGAATGCCAGAATCCAAAAAACGCTTTTCATAGTTGAGCAAACGTTCCAAAGCAACGATGTTTTCGTTTTTTGGTTTTGGAATCATCTGATTTGGAATAATTGCCTTAGAATACTTTCGAATGTGTTTTCGTTCCTTATAAATGCCGTATTTATAGATCCCTATATGTCCCAACCAATAGATCATAAATGAATTGAAAATCCAAAGTGCATAAAAGGATATCCAAATAGTAGTATTTAGCACCATCTGAAACAGTAAATAGAAGTACAGAAAAACAACCAGAAACAACAAAAGGATGGTTATCTTAAGCCACGTCAATTGCTGCTTTATGAGGTTTGAATCATATATATCATAAGCCTTTTCATAATCTCTGATCATAAAATAACCGAGAATCAAAATAGAGAAACAGTAAAACGCAGCAAAAAACTCGTGCCCATAAAAAAACTCTCTGTAAATACCAATTATTTCTTCAGGATTGGGATTTAGGTAAATCGCTATTTTAAAACCTGTTACTACAATAAAGAAGAATATAAAAGGCAGAAACAGCCATTTAATCTTTCGTTTGAATTTTTCAGAATTGAGCAAGGATGCCAAATAACCAAAAATGAACGTCGTATTTAATGTGGCATAGGGAACATAGTAGATATCCATCAATTCTCTATATGAAATAAGACCAATATCTTGAAAGTAATATTGTAAGCTATTTAATGCCACCACAAGAATTAACAGCGCCAAATGGAAATTGCTCTTACTTTTGAATTTCTGGGATAAAAAAACAACTCCTACAAAGATAAATCCTTGAAGAGTGCCAAAAAGTATAAGGGTGTTATAGATATTGAAATCCAAATGTTAGGAATTTTCCTATCAAATATAGTTAAAATTCATGAGCATCTTTGGTTAGGGAAAAATTAAAATTAAGAAAGCCATCAAAATAATTCGATGGCTTTAATAAACTTAACTAATTTAAAATCTATTCTTTAACGATGCGTTTCGTGACCGAACCATTCAAGGCATTTATCTTTACAAAATACATACCACTGGCATAATTTTCCATTGAAATTTCTTTGGTCAATCCCATTTCTTTAAGGTCAAAGGTGTTGATAATTTTTCCAGTGACATCCATGATTTGGCCATTTACCAATTCCAATTGTTTCACGTTTTTAATTGTCAAAATAGTACGGACTGGATTTGGAAACAGTAGGATGCTCGATTCAGATAGCTCAACATCATTAACTCCCAAAGAGGTGTCATTGACCGTAAGATTAAAAGAACAAGATGCCGTGTTACCGCTACTATCGGACGCCATAAACGAAATAGAATAAACACCATTGGCAAGGGACATTCCAGCCGCTGGAGTCTGAACTAAGGTCGCGCTACAATTATCAGCTGCCGATGCTACCCCGTTTGTGGTATAATTTGGAAGTGTGTAATTGCCAGGGCTGTTCACTGTGGTATCACCGCCACAAGATACTGTGGGATTTATGGAATCCACAACTGTTACGGTTGCGGTTGCAGTAGAAGAGTTATTGGCTTCGTCCTTTGCGGTCAAGGTCACCGTATTGTCGCCTAAATTTGAACAGTTAAATGACATTTTGCTCAATGAATAACTGATATTGGCTGAGGTAGAACCATTGTCTGTAGTGCCATTATT
This sequence comes from Aquaticitalea sp., assembly GCA_039919415.1. GTDB lineage: Bacteria > Bacteroidota > Bacteroidia > Flavobacteriales > Flavobacteriaceae > JBPOFM01. The sequence continues at coordinate 11,389 of JBDSFP010000197.1, forward strand.
GACCATGGCAGTAGTTAAGGTTGCATTACCTGAAGCATTCAGTTGAAGAGTCACATTTTGGGCAATGATATCCGGGGCCTGGATATCCACACGTGCAGAAACCGTCAATTTTACGGCTTTATCATTCGGATAGGTAATATTGAATGTATATCTGAAACCTTGATAGTCCGCCGTGAATGGGGAGGTCAAACTTTTGGTGGTGATTGTACCTGTTGTCGTGGCAACTGTAAATGCATTGCCTACTGCGGCATCAAAACCCAGGGTAACATTCACATCGCCATCAAAAACAACATTGGTGCCGGTAATGGCCAATACATCATATTCCGTAATTGGTATCAAACCGTTTAGTTCGAGGTCGAGAACAGACGTTGTAGAAGACTTGTAATCTCCCAAGACCGTTAGTAGACCAGGGAAACCTCCTGGCGCAAAAGTGCCGTCATTGGTGTAATTCGATATGGCTGGTAAATCTACAGTAGCTGTTCCCATAATAATCCCATCAATAGTATTTACAAAAGGATTCGCATTGATCTGTAAATTTCCCATTTGTGAGTCAATGGTTCCAGAATTTGTAAACATCACATTTATTTGTGCTACGCCAGTATTAACGGTTTTTTTGATCAAGCCGGAATTGACAATACTATGCGCATCGGAAGTAGCGGGAGCTATAACAGGAAGTGCCTGTATGTCTATAACACCTGAACTTTGATTATTCAGAATTCCTGAATAGATGTATAGAGTAAAATTATCCAAACAATTAATCGTGCCTGTATTACTCAAAGTGGAGCCATCTTGAATATACTTGGTGGCGGTCGTATTCATGTTCATTTTACCTGCGTTGGTCAAAGTCCCTCCACCATTTAAAGATCCATCAGCAAAATTGATACCTGTAGTGCCGGAAAAGTTAAAAGTGGCAGTAGTTGCAGTAGGTATATTAATGCTATTGTTCCAAGACATGGGTCCTGTCAATGTACCTGTCAACGTACCAGAGCAAACCACAGCGGTAGATAAATTGAGTACACTCGCATCACTTACATCATAAATTCCACCATTAAAGGTTTTTGCCTCATTGGTCAAGTTCAGGGTGCCCTTTTGCACAGCTATTGTGCCCGTATTGGTAAGTGCCACCGAGATTGTTGCAGCTCCAGTATCTGTAGTTTTTTTGATCAATCCGGAATTAATTATATTATGTGGGTCTGAAGTAGCAGGCGCTAAATTGGGAAGTGCCGGGATATCTATAACACCTGCACTTTGATTGTTCAGGATACCAGAATAGATATAAAGTGTAAAATTGGCCATACAATTCAGTGTGCCAGTATTGCTTAAGGTCGTGCCTGTTTGAATATATTTGGTGGCGGTAGTGGTCAAGTTCAACTTAGTCGTATTGGTCAATGTCCCTCCACCATTCAAAGATCCGTCCACCCAGTTGATACCAGCTGTTCCGGTAAAATTAAAGGAGGCAGTAGAAGCTACAATCATATTGCTGTTCCAATTTAAATTGCCATTAATAATACCAGTCATGGTATTGCTCAAATTGATGGCTGTTGACAAGGCCAAGGTGTTGCCAGCAGTCACATTATACACACCACCGTTAAAGGTTTTTTCCTCACTAGTCAAGTTCAGGGTGCCCTTTTGCACAGCGATTGTGCCCGTGTTAGTCAATGCCACAGAGATTGTTGCGGCTCCAGTGTCTGTGGTTTTTTTTATCAATCCTGAATTAACAATAGTATGTGTGTCTGAAGTGGCGGGAGCTAAATTAGGAAGTGCTTGGATGTCTATAACACCAGAACTTTGATTGTTAATGCTGCCTGAATAGATGTAAAGCGTAAAATTACTTAAACAATTCAGTGTGCCAGTATTTTTTAAGATAGATGCTTCTTGAATATATTTGGTGGCGGTAGTTGTCATGTTCAATTTGGTCGTGTTAGTCAATGTCCCTCCACCAAGAAGAGATCCATCAACCCAGTTGATTCCAGCTGTCCCGGTAAAGTTAAAGGAGGCAGTAGTGGCTACCACTATGTTGCTGTTCCAATTTAAATTGCCATTGACGAGGCCCGTCATGGTATTGCTCAAATTGATGGATGTTGACAAAGCCAAGGTGTTGCCAGCAGTCACATTATACACACCAC
>JBDSFP010000284.1:0-8764 GCA_039919415.1 Aquaticitalea sp.
CAGGATTCAGAATTCAGAATTGTCAAATCCTTTTCCGAATCCTGCTCAATGCCTGTGCAGTAATGCCAATATAAGAACTGATATACTTTAACGGAATTACCTTGAGGAGTTCAGGACGTTCCTTGAATAATTTAAGATAGCGTTCCTCTGCCGTTAAGTTTAATAGATTTTGTTCGCGACTTGACTTTAACAAAAAAAGCCTTTCTGCTGTCAGTCGGCCAATAAGATTGCCTATTTGTGTCGTTTTATAAACATCTTGCAAATCATCATAACCAATACTCAACAAGGTGGTTTCAGTCAATGCTTGCAACTGATACGCCGAAGGTTCCTGCGTCAAAAAAGAATCATAGGCACTAATAAATTGATCCTTAAAACTAAAACCAAACGTGATTTCTTTTTCTGGATTGTCTTTGGGAATAAATAATCGAACCACACCAGATTCTATAAATGAAATATGATTTTCGACATCGTTTAGTTTTAGAAATACGTCTTTCTTTGGAATCACCCTATGCTGTAATTTTGATGTAAAAAATTCCCAATCTGCATTGGAAATAGTGGCTATTTGGTCTAAATATGCTTTGATTTGCTCCACTTCAGTTGATCCTTATATTTTATAACTACGAAGATAGACAATCATTCACGTTTAAAAACATGGTTGGTTTTCCTTTATCAATAACTTTTTCAAAAAAGCAATTCGATTCTTAAGGTGAATTTGAACAAAAATTTTTATAAATTCGTTGGAAATTAGTCTGCACTAAAAAATCACCACCATGGAAGCCATTGATTATCTAGTTATCGCGTTGAAAGTCATTGTCGGCTTTAGTATTTTAAATGTATGGCTCATACAGCCTACAAAACCTACAAAATGGCGAGGGGGTAATGCCACCACCATTATTGAAGAATTTAAAGTATATGGACTTTCAAAAACCATGTGTTATATTGTTGGTTTTTTGAAAGTGAGTTTAGCCTTGCTTTTGCTTGCATCCATTAAGTTTGAGAAGTTAACACCCTATGCAAGTTCAGGTTTGGCGCTCCTTTTATTCGGCTCAATCATCATGCATATCAAGATTAAGGACCCGTTGTACAAATCGGTTCCTGCCACAATATTTCTTCTGATGACAATTCTTCTTTCGGTTTTATGAACTTAAAAGTATCTGATAAAGGTCTTGAAGGCGATCAATAAGTTGATAGCCGCAAACGTAAACGCTGGCGATGATTTGATGAAGTTGTCTTTAATTTTAAGTCTTACCATAAATCCCGCAAACATCAATAAGCTCAATCCTACAGAAGAGAATAGCAATAAGATTGGGCTGAAATAGAAACCAACCAATAAACCGGTTGCGCCCAAAAGCTGTAAGTATCCTGTTAAGCGTCTAAATTGCGGAAAATTGTATCGAATGAACTCTGCTTTGATGAAATTTGAATAAAAGCAGTTGATACCAAAATAGAGGAATGCCAAGCTTGAAAACCAGGTTATGGCGGTGAGTAAGTCCAATCGTTTTTTGCAAAGATAAGTAATTACGCTGCAATCATAAATACCTTAAAAAAATTTAGTCTTGTGAATTGCCGAGCTATCTCCCAAGATTCATGAACGCAATAAAAGTCCCATAGAAATCTTATTTAGTATGGAAGTATAATTTTCAACGCATCACCAAAGGCTTTAATGCCTCCCAAACCGTATTTGCCACTATTTTATGACCTTCAACATTCGGGTGAATGCCATCCCCTTGATTTAGAGATGCAATCCCACCAACATCTTTCAAAATAAAAGGAATAAACTTTAAACTATTCTTTTCCGCTATATCGACAAACAATTGTCTAAATTCAGTCGTGTAGTCCTGTCCCATATTTGGAGGTAATTCCATCCCGGCAAGAATGATAGTGGTCTCTGGGCTTTTTTCTCTCACCACATCGATGATTGACTGCAAATTGGAATGTGTTTCAGACAATGGCACACCCCGCAAGCCATCGTTAGCGCCCAGTTCCAATAAAAATATCGTAGGTGTTTGTTTGATGACCCAATCAATTCGGCTTTTACCACCAGCACTCGTTTCGCCACTGACACCGGAATTTATCACTGTATAATTCAAATCCAAAGAATCAATCGTATGTTGCAATATCGCTGGATAGGCATCATTGACATCGTCCAGTCCATAGCCTGCCGTAATACTATCACCAAAGCACAGAATGGTTTTGGTTGTGGTTTTAATCGCCAGAGTATCTTCAGTTTGTTTGCTACTCGATGCATCTTCAGATGCTTTTTCAGTTTTAGAATCGCCACAGGAGTAGAGTAGTAGCGCCAAAATAAAATAACAAAACTTTATGAGTTTAAGTACCGTTGACATTGGCAGATTTGAATGCAATTGATTATTTTGAGCCTTGAACATGAGTCCTTTTTAAATTAAAATTTAGATGTCAAAGATATTAAAGATTACTGGGTTGGAAAAGACATATGCCAGTGGTAACAAACAATTAACGGTCTTGCACGATATCTCTTTCGAAGTGGAACGCGGTCAGACCTTTTCAATTGTGGGCCCATCTGGAAGTGGGAAGACGACGTTATTGGGTTTATGTGCTGGCTTGGATTCCCCCAATGCAGGCAGTGTTGAATTATGCGGACAGGATTTAAATAGCCTGAATGAAGATGAGCGCGCCCAATTGCGAAATAAGGAAGTCGGTTTTATATTTCAGAATTTTCAATTGTTGCCAACGCTGACCGCACTTGAAAATGTGAGTGTGCCTTTAGAATTGCAAGGCAATAAAAACGCCACAAAAAAGAGTACGATTTTATTGGAAAAAGTAGGCTTAGCAGATCGTATCCATCATTATCCCTCGCATCTCTCTGGTGGCGAACAGCAGCGTGTGTCTTTGGCGAGAGCGTTTGCAAATGGACCTTCCATCCTATTTGCCGATGAACCCACAGGGAATTTAGACGAGGATACCGGTGAAAAGGTGATTCAGTTATTGTTCGACCTCAACAAAGAAAACGGCACTACCTTGGTGATTATTTCCCACGATTTGGAATTGGCCCATCGTACGCAGCAGATCTTACGATTGAAAGGCGGAACCATCGTAACAAACGAACTCACGACTGTACTGTGATCAACTCCGATACCAACAAAAATCTACAGATAGCATGGCTATTCAAAATGGCTTGGCGCGATGCCAAAGCGAGCAAAGTGCGGCTGCTGTTATTTATGGCATCCATCATCTTGGGCATTGCAGCCGTGGTGTCCATCCAATTATTCAGTACCAATCTAAAGGATAACATACAGCGCCAATCCAAAACCTTGATGGGTGCGGATTTCATCATCGATTCCAGACAAGAACCGACTGAACGCGCCCAAGCGATTATCGACTCGTTACAACCAGATGCACACGAGGTGAACTTCGTCTCCATGATTGCCTTTCCAAAGAATGGCGGCACTAAGTTGGTAGAAGTACGTGGTCTCGAAGGCAACTTCCCTTTTTATGGCAAAATCAACACACAACCTACCGCTGCGGCAGATAGTTATCAAGGTTCAGGTGGAGCATTGGTTGATGCAACCTTGCTGCTTCAATTTAATGTAAAAGCAGGAGATTCCATCAAGATAGGCGAACTGACATTGCCCATTGCTGGTGCCTTAAAATCCATTCCGGGGAGTTCGGCGATATCTAGTTCAGTGGCACCTCCAGTGCTCATTCCGTATCGGTTTATTGAAGCGACCAAATTGTTGCAGTTTGGAAGCCGAAAAGAATATCAATACTTCTACAAGGTATCAGACACCTTAAATCTACAACGACTTGAAGACAAGATGCAACCGCAACTGGATTTAGAAGATGCCGATTTAGACACGCACACCAGTACCACCAAACGCCTCGGCAGAAGTTATGATAATGTGGGCAAATTCTTGAATCTGGCTGCGTTCATTGCCTTGTTATTGGGCTGTATTGGCATCGCCAGTTCGGTACATATCTATATCAAAGAAAAATTAATCAGCATTGCGGTTTTGAAATGTATTGGAGCATCAAGACTCCAAAGTTTTCTCATCTTCCTAATACAAATTGCAGGGATTGGGATTGTGGGCGGTGTTATTGGTTCGCTGATTGGCGCCGGACTTCAAGACTTATTTCCGTATCTGCTCAAAGACTTTTTACCCTTCACCCTCGAGATGCACATTACGCCACAACCGATACTCATTGGCCTATTCCTCGGTCTGTTTATGTCGGTGTTGTTTGCGCTTTTGCCATTGCTTCGTACTTGGTTTGTCTCTCCTTTGGAAGTGTTGCGTGTGGAGGAGCAAGCCACACAAGAACCCAGAACACTACGAATCTTGGTCTTTTCGACGATCTTGATATTTCTGTTTTTATTCGCATTCTGGCTGATTAAAGATGCGCTTTACGCCTTGGTCTTTGTTGGATCCACAGTCATTACTTTTGTGGTGTTGGCAGGCATTGCATTAGGCTTTATAAAAACCATCAAAAGGTTTTTCCCAAAACATTGGAGCTTTACGGCACGTCAAAGTTTACTTAACTTATTCAGGCCCAACAATCAAACGGGGGTCTTGGTGGTTGCCATTGGTTTGGGCACCTTTTTAATCAGCACCTTGTATTTTACCAAGGACATTCTTTTGGCAAAAACAGAAGTAGGGCAGACCACTAAAAATGCCAACATCATTATCTTGGATGTCCAAACGGAACAGCGCGATGCGGTCGCCAAGAGCATTACGGCGAAAGGCTTGCCAATACTCAATAACATTCCCTTGGTCACCATGCGGATGCACAGCATCAAAGACAAATTGGTGAACGACCTACGCCAAGACAGCACACGCCAAGTGCGTGGTTGGATCTTGAACCATGAATTTAGAGCCACCTATCGCGATTCGCTCATTGCCTCCGAAGAACTGATGGCAGGCGTGTGGACTCCAAAATTAAAGGATGGCGACCCTGTGGTCATTTCCATTTCAGATAATCTGGCGGCTGATGCCAACATCACCGTTGGCGACCCCGTTGTGTTTAATGTACAAGGCGTTCTAATGGAAACCACTGTGGGCAGCATTCGTCAGGTCGATTGGGCACAAATGCAGCTCAACTTCACCATCGTGTTTCCCGAAGGCGTGTTGGAGGACGCCCCACAGTTTAACGTTTTTACCACCACAGTGCCAGATGAAGCAAGTTCCGCTGCCTTACAGCGGGATTTGGTTGCTACTTACCCGAATGTGACCATCATCGATTTGCGACAGGTCTATAGTCTCGTGGAAGACATCTTGGATAAGGTGGCATGGATCATCAATTTCATGGCATTCTTTAGCATCCTTACAGGCATCATCGTCTTGATTGGCTCTGTGAGAACCAGCAAGTACCAACGCATTAAAGAAAGCGTCTTGCTCCGAACCCTTGGCGCAAAAAACACACAGATCTTACAGATTTCAGCCTTTGAATACGTGTTTTTAGGACTGCTAGGCAGTATGGTTGGTATTCTATTGGCATTGGTAAGCAGTTCGTGTTTGGCTCTGTTTGTATTTAAAGAACCCTTCGTCCCGTCGCTCATTCCTTTTGTGGTGTTTTTACCTGGTATAACGCTGTTGGTGGTTGCTATTGGTTTGAGTAATATTCGAACGGTGTTACGGAGTTCGCCTTTGGAGGTGTTAAGGAGGGAAGGGTAGATGTCCTGATTTACCTAATAATTTTGTAACTTGCATGAACGCCTTTTAAACAAAAACAATGTTAAACATACTAACGCCATTACTACTACAAAAACCTTTTGGCTCTCCGAACCCAAGTGATAATAATCCCATTGATTTTTCAAACCCGTTTAATGTGATTGTCTTTATCATTCTGCCGATACTGTTGGTCATCTTTTATTTTTATTGGAAACGGAAGCAGAAGCGCGATAGGGAATGAATGTATATTCCTTAATTGATTTTTATACTGTCCTTGCGATGAGTCACGACGAAGTAATCTCATGAATCAAACTTCACACACAATCAAAACTAAAAATCAAAAGATTGCTTCGTCGCAACACGCTTTTTATTAGTTTCACAATAGCGAACGCTCCTCGCAATGCCATATAATAGTTGAATTGTTTAGTAAACACCAACAATGACGGATACTTCAGAAGAAAGCAAACCACCTCGTCTTCCGCTTTTTTTTTGGGAAGCGGAATCCACTCCTCTTTGAAATAAGGAGGAAACTTTTTGGAATGTGCATGCTTTTGGATTTAGGGTTTGATTAGGGAGGTCGGTTGCCATGACTGTTGCTTAATTTTGTAATGATGTCATGCTAAATAAATATTAGTGTAACAAGTGTCATTTTTATACATCTTTCTTTGGTGTATCGATGGCCTTAGTTAATTTCGTTGGTATTTATTTAAAACCTATAACAAATCCATGCGCCCAACATTTAAAATCTTGATTTTTTGTATTCTTTTTTCCATGCCTTTACTTTGCAAGGCACAACATATGGATTTTAAACCATTGGATGCCTATTGGGATTTGATAGAACCTTTGAAAAAGGGCGATTCGCTCTCCCATGAGACGTGGAAGGCGTTTCTTGACATTGAGGCGAACCATATTTATGTGGAGAACCAGGGATTTAACGCGGACTATCTTGAACGTTTGCGAAAAACAATGGAGTATGTGTATATGCCAAAAAATGACAGTCTTTTAAAGGTACGAATTGCTGCCATAGAGAAAGACCCGGCATCGTATTGGTTGACCTATAAAGTGTATGTTTATAAAAAATATGAACAGGAATTAAAAGCCTACGAAAAGAAACTGCAAGACCCATCTTATTTGGATGCCATGTACGACCAGACATTTGGATGGCTTCCAAAGAATTTACAGAAAAAGGATGCCAACACCCAGTTTTATCTTCTTGGATTCGAGAATGATGCCATTGCCGGTGGTGGAGTCATCATTGCGACCTTATGGGATCTTTATAATCAGGATAGGATTAATTTTGGAAGCACGGCAGGGCATGAAATGCACCACAATCTCCGAAAACCCATTGATTTTAAAAATGTTGCTGAAACCGACCTGGGTGTGCTCTATTTTTTGAATTCTGTACTGAATGAGGGGACGGCGGATATGATTGATAAGCCTGCCAATATTGCTCTTGAGGCACAATTGCCAAATGAGTTGCGCTTAAAGGATTTTCTATTGTTTCAAGCGGATAGTATTGTGTCTGTGGTCGATGCGGATATTACTCAGATGGCGGCATCGCACGGTACAGTGTACCAATCGGAAAAAGACTATCGGAATTTGCTTCGATGGACCAGTGGGCATTGCCCGGGATTTTATATGGCGGACATTATAGTGAGAAATGGTTTTAAGAAAAAGTTGATACAGAATATCCGTAATCCGTTTGCGTTTATCTATCTGTATAACAAAGCGGCCAAGAAGGATGCTGAAAAACCGACGCTGTTTTCGGACACTTCGATTGCTTATATCAAGGAATTGGAAACTAAGTATTGGGTGCCGCTGAAGTTGAAATAAAACTGTAGCAAGACAGAGTCTTGGAGCTGATTTTGATTGTATCGCCGCAGCCTATGGTTTTAATGTAGAGAACTTGTGGTCATCAATGGGAAAACCGTTGTTGCTCCAAGACCTCAACGCTACTGCAAGAGTATTACACCCGCAAGATTAGGCATAGGACGAAGTTCGGTTGGGTGCCACATGGCTGTAAAGCAGATATATTTCTGAATTAATTTGTTGTTATTAAAAGTGCATCTTCAGAGATCGAAAGTGAAAATAAACATCCTACATTATCTCCTTCATGTTCCCCTTCTTGTTCACATTCAACATTATCATCAGAATCTTCAATCCCTGAATCCCTGACGTTGATTGTTTCTGAATGCTCTACGCCTGCACTTTTCCATGAAATTGTCCCTGTTCCCTTTTTTAAATTATAAACAGTATTTTGCTCTAGTTGAGTAGTACCTATACCCAATGCCGACATGTCTAAATTGGTAACATCTTCTGACCAATTAATTTTAGCAGATATTGTTGCATCCGTATTATTAATATTATCTTTTTGGCAACTGGTTTGAACAAAAAATAACATACATAACAAACTAAATAAAGAAGCTCTCATACAATTATATTTTAAATTATGCCCAATTTCATGATATAAACGTCACGAAATTATAACTTTTAAAGTTACAATTATTTTTTCACACGGTTAATATCAATTGAATTATTATTGCAAAATTGGATACTGAAGTGCAATGCTAACTTCCGCTAACGCTCGTCCAGCTAGCTATCTGGAGCAACGAGTGCCCAAAAATATAAGCAAATTATAAACCTTTAGTGAAAGACCATTCCAAAAATAAGAAACCCCATTCCCAAAATTGGATGCTTTTATCTACGAACGTGCAACCTAAAGTCCTCAAAAAATCATGTATCTTTAAAATTCAACTATTAAGCTAAAATTCGATTAGATCTATGAAGTATCTTCCATTGAGGTTTTGCCTGCCTGTCGTACCATTATTTGGTTGCAATGAGTTCAATCCTAAATGTGAAAAAGAGCTGCGTACCTTTGTAAAACAATGGAACGAGAATATAGTACGACCCTATCTATGATCAATGCAATTATCAACAACACCCAATTATAAATCTCAATAAACATCAATTAAATTTTATACTTTTAAGATACTATGATATCTAATCTTCATAATGAAATAAGCACCCTTGATATTTCGTATATCTTAGATAACCCTTGGGCACTGACTGAAAGCGAGTGGGGGCTACGCGATAAAAGTTTGCGGGACAACACGCTTTCGGAC
>JBDSFP010000314.1:0-7520 GCA_039919415.1 Aquaticitalea sp.
ACGAAATGGTCAAACTGATATTGTCATGTACGATATCGCAAATGGAACTAAAACATGGATTTGTTCTACCGAAGGTGGCGAATATTCTCCTTTAAAAATACCCGATCAATCTGCTGTTTCAGCAATAAGATTAGATCCTGATGGAAAGCAATTGCTTTATAGCTATGATTTGAAAAATGGAACTTCCAAACCTTTAATGGACACTTTGGTTGTTGGCTATCATAATTGGTTCAACCCAAACATTCTTCTTTCTTCGGTTTTGGCAGGCGATGATTTATTCTTATACAAAACCGATATTAATGAAAAGCGTAATGATCTTCTTATGAAACATGTAGGACGCTCGTTGCATAATATTCCCAATTCAAAGTTGATGAGTTTTATTTCCAAAGAAAATGATAGCCTTTGGGAAATAAAATCGATAGATCCAATTTCTGGAGCCACGAGATCAATCATTCGAACACTCCCAAAAACAGAAGATATGTGTTGGACTCCAAATGGTTCTATCCTAATGGCAAAAGATGGAATTTTATATAGATTCACTCCCAATCAGGATGAAAATTGGATAAAAGCCACCTCACTTTTAGAGTACGGAATAAAAAATATCTCTCGTATGGCAGTCAGTCCTGATGGAAAAAAAATAGCAATTGTTGCTGATCAAACGGATTCCAAAAAAACGGATTGGCCTCAAAAGAAAGAAACGCAATTGATTCAAGTTGAAAAGGCAAAACATGCGCCATCCATTGACGGAATTGCTTCAGAATCCATTTGGAAGGAAAGTAAATCCTATCCTCTCGATCAATTGTGGCTTGGTAAACCTTTCGACTCAAAAGATTTTCAAGGAAATTACAAAATATGTTGGCGTCCGGAAGCACTTTATCTATTGGTGGAAATAACAGATGATGTCATTTTCGAACAATACGAAGATCCGTTAAAATTGTGGTGGGATGATGATTGTGTAGAAGTGTTCATCGACGAAGACAATAGTGGGGGTGAGCATCAATTCAATTACAATGCATTCGCTTATCATGTGGCACTTGATGGAAATGTGTTGGATATGTCTCCAGAAAAAACCGGGAAACTTTACAATCAGCATGTGCAATCGATGCACATCACAGCTGCAAACACAACCATTTGGGAATTGAAAATTTCAGTTTATGATGATACATATTCAGACGCTAAAAATAACAAACCAGTCACATTAAAATCCAATAAAAAAATAGGATTTGCCCTTGCCTACTGCGATAACGACGGAAGTGTTGAAAGGGAAAATTTCATCGGTTCCATCAAAGTTGAAGGTGAAGATAAAAACCGAGGTTGGATTGATGCCAATATATTTGGAACATTGCTACTAAAAAATTAAATATAAAATCATGACAAAATTAATTACAATTATTGTATTCCTGTTTATAACAAATTCCTTTGCACAGACAGACCCTAAAATTTATAATATTATAGATTCCATTTCTGCAAATCGAATCCAAAAAGATGTCAAAACCTTGGTCGATTTTGGCACTCGCCACACCTTGAGCGATACTGTTTCCGATACTCGAGGCATTGGTGCCGCCAGACGATGGATTAAAAAGGAATTCGAAACAATTTCCAAAGACTGCAATAATTGTCTTGACATTTCCTATCAAAATAATTTTATCAAAAAAGGAAACAATGACCGCATCATAATGGATGTGTGGGTCAACGATGTGATCGCGATTCAAAAAGGCACAAAATATCCAAAACGCTACATCATCATGAGTGGCGACATCGATTCGAGAGTTTCCGATGCCAATGACTACACTTCGGATGCGCCTGGAGCCAACGACAATGCTTCCGGAATGGCTGGAACCATCGAGGCGGCTCGGGTTTTATCAAAATATAAATTTGAGAATAGTATTATTTATAGTGGGCTTTCTGGCGAAGAACAAGGTTTGTTCGGTGGCGCTGGGCTTGCAGCATATGCCAAAGAAAAAGGCTGGGAAATCATCGGGATATTCAATAATGATATGATCGGTAACATTGATGGTGTGGATGGCGTGATCGACAACCGAACTTTCCGCATATTTTCTGAACCTGTTCCTCCCACCGAAACCGAAAACGAACGAAAAATGCGTCGTTTTTATGGCGGCGAAGTTGATGGCAACTCACGTCAATTGGCGCGGTATGTTTACGAAACCACACAAACCTATATGCCAGAGATGAATCCAATGATGGTTTACAGATTGGACCGTTTTGGGCGTGGCGGACATCATCGACCTTTTAATGATTTAGGGTACGCCGGCATCCGGATTATGGAAGCGCACGAAAATTACACCCATCAACATCAAGACGTGAGAACAGAGAAAGGTATTGATTATGGCGACACTTTTGAGCATGTCAATTTCGGATATGCAGCCAAGCTAACGGCCGTCAACGCCATCAATCTAGCAAGTTTGGCATCTGCGCCACCAGCACCAAAAACAGTTGCCATAGGCGGCATTGTGGAACCATCTGCAAAACTAAAATGGGACAAAGTTGATGGCGCTGTTGGATATAAAATCTATTGGCGGGATACGACTTCACCAACTTGGGACCAAAGTCGATATGTTGGCGATGTGACCGAATTCACATTGGATGGCATTGTTATTGACAATTCCTATTTTGGCGTCGCATCCATTGGAAAAGATGGACATGAAAGTGTTGTTACTTTTCCGAATCAAATAATAAAAAATTAACCTTTACAAATTCATGAAAACAAGACTAATTTTTATCGCGATTTTTACCTTGTGTATGTCAATACAGGCTCAAGGACTTCTGGGCGATAAGAATAAAAATTTCACCCATCAAGATACGCTTCGTGGCTCCATCACTCCTGAACGCGCTTGGTGGGATTTGACTTATTACCATCTGGATGTTGCAATCAATCCCGAAAATAAATCCATTAAGGGAAAAAACACCATTCAATATAAGGTTTTGGAGCCACAATTAGTGATGCAAATTGATTTGCAAGAACCTCTGAAAATCACAAAAGTAGTTCAAGATGGCAAAGAATTGGAAGTAAAAGATGATGGCACCGCACATTTCATCACATTACAAAGTCCCCAGAAAGAAGAAAGTGTCCAAAGTTTGGATGTGTATTACGAAGGTAATCCAAAAGTTGCGGTAAGAGCGCCTTGGGATGGTGGATTTTCATGGAAAAAAGATGACAATGACAACGACTTTATAGCTACGTCCTGCCAAGGACTTGGCGCTAGCGTTTGGTGGCCATGTAAAGACCATATGTACGATGAAGTTGATAGCATGCTCATCAGCGTGACCGTTCCAAAAGATTTGATGGATGTTTCTAATGGAAGATTGCGCGATTCGATAATAAACACGGATGGTACCAAGACTTATAATTGGTTTGTGGACAATCCCATCAACAATTATGGCGTGAATGTCAATGTTGGCGATTATGCACATTTTTCTGAAGATTATGCTGGCGAAAAAGGCAATCTGACCATGGATTATTATGTATTGAAAGATGATTTGGAGAAAGCAAAAGAGCACTTCAAAGATTCTCCAAAAATGATGAAAGCTTTTGAATATTGGTTTGGTCCCTATCCATTTTATGAAGATGGCTACAAATTGGTGGAAGTGCCATATTTGGGAATGGAACATCAAAGTTCCGTGACCTATGGCAACCAATTTATGAAAGGCTATTTGGGACGCGATCTGTCTGGTACTGGCTGGGGATTGAAATTCGATTATATCATCATCCACGAATCGGGACATGAATGGTTTGCTAATAATATTACGTACAAGGATATTGCAGATATGTGGATTCATGAAGGATTTACATCCTATTCCGAATGCCTTTTTGTTGATTATTACTATGGAAAGGAAGCCGGTTCGGCATATGTCATTGGTCTTCGTAATGGAATTCACAACGTTAAAACCATCATTGGAGTTTATGATGTGAACCAGGAAGGTTCAGGAGATATGTATCCTAAAGGAGCGAATATGTTGCACACCTTGCGACAATTGGTTGATAACGATGACAAATGGCGACAGATTTTAAGAGGCTTGAATTCCACGTTTTATCACCAAACAGTCACCACCAAACAAATTGAGGATTATTTAAGTGAACAGACAGGCATTAATCTAACTTCATTTTTCAATCAGTATTTGCGTGATACACGAATTCCGACTTTGGAATATTCAATAAAGGATGACATTTTGAAGTATCACTATACAAATGTCGTGAACAATTATGCCATTCCTTTAAAAGTGACTGTTGGCAACAAAGAGGACTGGTTCAACCCAAGTGAAGAATGGAAAAAAATGCCAATCGCTTCCGATGTAAAAGACATTACAGTAAATCCTGATTTTTATGTCAATTCAAAAAAAATTTAAACTTGAGTCTGCAAGAGCATTATTTTAAATCAGATAAAGAATGGCGCGAGTGGTTGCACGAAAACCATGCTTCCTCAAAAGGTGTCTATCTGATTTTTTATAAAGTAGAACATGAGAATGATTCCATGCGCTGGGAGGAAGCGGTCAAAGTTGCACTTTGTTATGGCTGGATAGATTCCACTGTAAAAAGTTTGGGCGATGGAAAACGACAACAATATTTTACACCACGAAATCCAAAAAGTGTTTGGAGCGCCTTGAATAAGCGACATATTGAAGAATTGACAACTTCCAATTTAATGCATGCAAATGGACTGAAGATCATTGAAATTGGAAAACAAAATGGAAGTTGGACCGCTTTGGATAAGGTTGAAGGAGGAATTATTCCAGAAGATTTACAAAGTGCATTTCACAAAAATCCTTTGGCGTTGTTGAACTACCAAAACTTTTCTCCTTCATATCGTAAAAGTTATCTGTATTGGTTGAACCAAGCAAAACGCGAAGAAACACGACAATTACGTATTAAAGAAATTATCGAATTTTGCGCCAATAATATCAAGTCTCGAAGTACGCGCTGAAATGAAAAGCAAGAAATTCGAAATCGGTTTGCTGAATCAATATCATCTTTTCATTCCGAAAGAAATCTATGAACCTTTTAATAAAGCAAAACAAAGTCGCGTCAAAATAAAGGCGTGGCACAAGAATAATTTCATTGAGTTTTATGCGGCCATAAAGAAAGACAAGAATTCTGGCGATTATAGTTTGATGTTCGGAAAACGCAACCAAAAAGAATTGGGTGTCTTTCAAAATGATTATTTCGAAATGCAACTTTTTGAAGATACCTCCAAATACGGTGTGGACATGCCCGAGGAGCTAGAGGCAGTATTCTTAAGCGATTATGAAGCCTTTGAGATTTTCGAAAAATTTACGGCTGGTAAAAAGCGAAGCATCATTTATGGAATTTCCTTCTACAAGAATAGTCAAACTCGGATTGACAAGGCATTAATACTCTGTGATAACCTGAGGCGGGGTGTTACAAAACCAATGGAATTGTTTAAAAGTTAATACATCAGTTTTTTGATATTATCCATATATCCTCGACTTACTCGCACGACATCGCCATTTTCCATAGTGACATCATAGCTTTTTGTGTACTTGTTGAGCTCTTTAACTTTGTTGAGATTGATAATGGACGAGCGATGGACTCTGATAAAAACAGCGTCGTCCAATTTCTCTTCCAAGGTCGAGATACCATAATTGCTCAAAAAAGAATCTTCTGCCGTAATCAATTTGGAATAATCGCCATAGGCTTCAATCCGGATAACATCCACGACAGCTATCGTTACTAATTTATTTTGCTTTTGTACCAAAATCCGTTCTGGATATTTTGAAGTTTCAATTAACAAACTTTCCGCCAATGGTCGTGCTTTATTGGTTTCAGAAGATTTTGATAAGCGTTCCACGGCAACTTTAAATCTTTCTTTTGTGTAAGGTTTCATCAAGTAATCAACGGCATGCACTTCAAAAGCCTTCAATGCATATTGGTCATAGGCCGTGGAGAAAATTATTTGCGGCAATTCTTCCAAATGGGTCAAAACATCAAAACCGGTCATTCCTGGCATTTGGATATCCAAAAAAACCAGGTCTGGCTTAAATTCATTGATGATTTTTACTGCATCAACGCCATTATTCGCTTCGCCAAGCAAAATTAAATCCTTGAAATCCTCAAGATATTCCTTGATTAATTTTCGACCTGCAGCTTCATCATCTACAATAATCACTTTCCTCATAATTCAAAATTGATTTTTAAACCTTGTGGCACATTATCACTCAATTTCAAGTTGCTGTGATACATTTTTTCGAGTCGTAATCGTGTATTGGTCAATCCTATGCCTTTATCAAAAATAGCTTCTTTGTTTTCAATTCCAACACCGCTATCAGATATTTCAAAGGCCAATTTTCCTTGATTTTTGTGTATGGAAATGGTTATTTTTCCACCTTCAATCAATGAAGCCAATCCATGCTTGATTGAATTTTCCACCAAAGGCTGAATGAGCATCGGAGGCACCATGTCATCCAGAATAAAATCATCAACGTCGATATCAATTTCCAGACGTTCTTGAAAACGCTCCTTTTCCAAATGGAGATACTTTCTTACAAAATCAATTTCTTCCCGCAATGGTACCATTTCCACTTGAGACGCCTTTAATTGGTATCTAAATAAATCTGACAATTCGGCAATCATGTGGCGCGTTTTTTCATTTTCAGGAGGAACGGAAGCACTAATCGTATTGAAAATATTATATAAAAAATGTGGATTTAATTGTGCTTTTATGGCGGCCAATTCACTTTTTAAAGCGGTATTACGAAGTTCACCTTCAAGTTTGATTTTCTTTTGATTTTCAATAAAATAGCGATAGGCAAAAAAACATCCAAACTGAAACATCAAAAACAAAAACGGAATATACCAATCCCAAATAGTGCCAGTTCCAGTCAATCGTCCTGTTCCCATATAATCTATAACCTTATAACGTAGGGAACGAACCAAATAAACTACAATAGGTATTAATATGATTACAACAATCATTTGAACAGCTGTTGTATTATGTTTAAATAGGCGCACACCTAAAAACCAAATTACAATAGTTGCAAAAAAATAAAACAGATATTGCATTCCAGACATCAACCAATAACCCTCAAGATTTGCCCATCCCCAAAAGCCGTCTGTCTCGTAACCACCACCATTGTACCATAATACAACACGATATAACAGAGAGAAGAACAAGTAGAAGGCGATGGTGATGAAGACGTCTTTTTTCGTTATGTTTTTCATAGTTGTAATTCATTATAAGGTAAAGATATAGTATCTCTCTGCATTTGAAAAGCAAAAAAGTCGAGTGAACCTATAGGTCGACGAATCGCCCTTTCCCACTCGTCGCTCCATAGTCCAACTCATCGGAATGGGATTGGATGCCAAACAAAATCTTTTCAAATTTGTATGAATTTTAGAACGAACCAAATTATGAAAACAATAGTAACACTTATCATTTCACTAATAGTAAATGTCTCTTTTTCACAACATATTCTTGATGGAAAAGTATTGGAAGCCGACCAAAACCCAGTAAATGCTGGCGTCATATCATTAATGACTTTTGAAA
>JBDSFP010000210.1:0-2858 GCA_039919415.1 Aquaticitalea sp.
ATGTAATGGACGATGAGAATTTTAACCAATCTTCTTTTTTTGTTTTGCCCTTTCGGGAAAATTGGTTTAGCGCAGACAGTAATTCGCTTTTATATTTCTCACTGTTCATTTCTGTCCACGACGTACCAATAATGGCAAATTTTTCGGGAAGCCAGTTATCGAGAAAGAGGTTATAAAGGGCTGGCATTATTTTCCGTTTGGTCAAATCTCCGGTGCCGCCGAAAATGAGAAATAGGGTAGGATTTGCTTTTTTATCAGATGATTTTACCATGATTTTTTTTGAATTTTTAGAGAAGTGTTGGTTTTAAAAAGGATTAATTTCAATTATGTTTCTCTTCCCATTCGGTATGAAATGTGCCTTCTTTTCCTTGGAGTTCATAGGTGTGCGAACCGAAATAATCACGCTGCGCCTGAATGAGGTTTGCCGGCATGTTTTTATTTGTGAAATTATCGAAATAACCCAGTGCAGCTGAAAAGGCTGGGATGGCGATACCGTTAAGAGCGGCGTCGGAAACAACAGTTCGCATACCAGGGATACTCTTGGCGAGGTTCTTTTGAATGGTGCCGTCCAAAAACAAATGCTTTAATTTCGAATCCTTTTGGTAGGCTGCGTAAATGGCTTCCAAAAATTCTGAACGGATTATGCAACCACCACGCCAGATTTTTGCAATGGTATCTAGATTTAACTTATAATCGTATTCTTCATTTGCGCGGTAGAGTAAGTGCATTCCCTGCGCATACGCCGAAACCATGGAAAAATAATAAGCGTGTTCAAGTTGGTTAATGTATGCATCGTTTTTAATCTTGTAAACTGTCTCCTTTGAATCTCGATACATTTCGGACGCTTTGGTTCGCAAATCTTTGTATTTTGACAGGTCACGCATCGACACCGCAATATCAATAATGGGCACGGGAAGACTTAAATCCATCGCTGCTTGTGAAGTCCATTTTCCGGTGCCTTTGGCCTTAGCCTCGTCTTTTATATCATTCAGCAAAAGATGCTTTGCTCCCTTATTTTTATAGGCAAAAATATCGCGGGTAATTTCCAAAAGATAAGACTGTAATCGTCCATCGTTCCATTTTTTAAATACATCGTGAATCTCTTTGTCATTGAGTTTTAGACCGCTTTTTAAAATCTCATACGTTTCTGATATCAATTGCATTAAAGCGTATTCGATGCCATTATGAACCATTTTTACAAAATGTCCAGCCGATCTATCGCCCATATAGGCCACCGTCGGTTCTCCATTGACCTGGGCCGCTATTTTGGTAAGAATAGGTTTCACTGTTTCGTAGGCGTTTTTGTCGCCACCTGGCATCATGCTCGGTCCTTTTCGTGCACCTTCTTCGCCGCCGGAAACGCCCATTCCAATAAAGTGGAATCCTTTTTGTTCCAATTCTTTATAGCGACGTTCGGTATCGGTAAAATGCGAATTTCCACCATCGATAATGATGTCGCCTTTTTCTAAAACTTGAAGTAAATTTTCGATGACACCATCCACGATTTTTCCCGCAGGAACAAGCATCATGACTGTTCTTGGTGATTTCAAACTTTTCGCAAACTCTATAATATCGGAATACCCATGGATACTTTCGGTGTCCAGATTGTTAAGGATTTCCACTTTGGAACTATCAATATCGTATCCGGAACAGGTATATCCGTGATCTGCAATGTTTTGTAAAAGGTTGGATCCCATCGTACCGAGACCAATCATTCCGAAGACACTTTGACTTTTATTTTCTTTTTTCATGTTAACACTATTTTCCTATAAGATTTTCGAGAATATTTTTAGTGGTTTCAAACGTTTGATGCAAAATGCCGTTCATCCCCAATTTTTTAGAGGCATTGACCAACATGGGTCGATCATCAAAATAAATACATTCTTTGGGATTGACCTGAACAATTTCTATCGCTTTTTGAAAAATGCGTGGATCGGGTTTACGGATTCCGACATAACAGGATGAAAAGAAGCCGTCGAATAAGTCTTGCAGTTCAAATGTAGTTATGCGATAATCATTGAGTTCCCGACTTTCGTTACTTAAGGCGAATACGGGAAGCTCCGTTTGCTTTTTCCACATTTTAAGCCAGAACAACATTTTTGGTAATTCTACGGATTCAGCATACATAAATTCTTTGAATTCCGTTTTGGTGAAATCGCGGGCAGTGTGAAACAGAACCGTATCGAGATATTCGTCGAGCGATATACTGCCAATCTCAAAAACATTATAGATGAAATTGTGCAGGATGTTCATTTCTTCATAATCAAAACCGAATTTTTTTGCGGCTTTTTGACGGGATTCATGTCCCCAGCCATTGGTCAGTAAAACGCCGCCAATGTCCATAAACACCACTTTAATTTTTGACACATCAAAATCGGTCATTGCTTTAGCTTTTTTTACGTTTCTGATCGTCGATACTTTTGATTAGCTTTTCGTAGGCCTTACTGAATTTGTCAATGCCTTCATCTTCCAGTTTTTGGGTAATGTTATCAATGTCAACCCCTTTGTCTTTCAAATCAGCCATCACTTTATTAGCGTGGTCAATGCCATTGGTCAGGGTTTCGGCAGCATTCCCGTGATCTCGAAACGCATCAATGGTTTCCATCGGAAGCGTATTTATGGTGTCTTTTCCAATCAGGGTTTCGACATATAGCACATCGCTAAAGGCGGGGTCTTTGGTGCTGGTACTTGCCCAAAGGACGCGTTGTCGTTGGGCGCCTTTTGCTTCGAGCTTTTTAAAACGGTCGCTTGCAATCATTTCGAGGTATATCTGATATGCTTTTTTTGCCGAAGCAATAGCAACTTTCCCTACAAGCGTGTCCGAACCTTTTTCCTTCAATAAGGGGTCGACCATGACG
>JBDSFP010000212.1:0-7313 GCA_039919415.1 Aquaticitalea sp.
GAAAACACAGTACCACTCGGATTTTGTGGGGTGTTGATGATGACCATTTTTGTTTTGGAATTGATTTTTTGTTTTACCTTGTTCCAATCCACGGAATAAGTTGGCGATTCCAATTGGATTGAAATTGTTTTTCCGCCATTGAGTTCAATCGCTGGCTGATAACAATCATAAGCAGGACGAAAAATAATCACTTCATCATTGGTTCTTATAAAGGCTGAAATAATTGTGAAAATTGCTTGGGTTGCTCCAGCGGTCACAGTAATTTCTGAATCGGGATTGTAACTGGTATTATAAAGTCTTTCAAGTTTCTTAGCAATGGCAACTCGTAATTCCATACTTCCAGCCATTGGCGCATATTGATTATAGCCGGAATTCATGGCATTGTTTACCAAGTCTATGAGTTTCTGGTCACTTTTGAAATTTGGAAAACCTTGGGAAAGATTGATGGCGTTGTGTTGGTTTGCCAATGCGCTCATCACTGTGAAAATGGTAGTACCAACGTCGGGGAGTTTTGAGTTGTGTTTCATGTTTGGTGGATTTTTAACCTAACAGGTTTTGAAAACCTGTTAGGTTTGTAGTCTCAATCATTTTGACCTATGGCAATATACACCAAAACATCTTTGATACATCTATCGAGATTCTTTTTGATTTCGTGTTCCCAAAACCTGAAAACGATATAACCCATTTCTTCCAATTGACGATTTACCTGTCGGTCGCGTTGTATGTTGCGCTCTATTTTTGGAATCCAAAATTTCCGATTGCTCTTGATTTTATGTTTACGTTCGTCCCAATTGTAACCATGCCAGAATTCGCCATCGATAAAAATGGCAAGATTGTATTTTTTGATGGAAACGTCTGGGCGTCCTGGCAATTGTTTGCTGTTGACACGATAACGGATGTCTTTTTTCCACAAGGCTTTTCTAAAACGCATTTCTGGCTTCGTATTCTTTCCACGGATTTTGCTCATGATTTTTGAGCGCTTTTTCGTGGTATAGAAACCGGATTCTTCGTTGAATCTTGGGACGATTATGTTGGGTTCTTCATAGGACATCTCAATATCCAAGTTAGAAATTATTAGAGTCAAATGAAAAATAATAAACAGTATTAACAAAGTTTTATACTTACATTCTTTATTTCGCAATTACGATTGCAGCGGCAACCATTAGCGATTGCCCTAAAACAAAAAAATCCCAAACAAAAAAATGCTTGGGATTTGGAATTTATATTTTAATTCAAAAGATTGCTTCGGTGCGAAAGGCTATTCGCATTTACAATTAAATTAGTATCTGTAATATTCCGGTTTATAAGGACCTTCAACAGGCACACCAATATAGTCAGCTTGATCATCGCGCAATTCAGTTAATTCCACACCGATCTTTTCCAAGTGCAATTTGGCTACTTTCTCGTCCAAATGTTTGGGCAACATATAGACTTCGTTTTCGTAAGCGTCTCTGTTGGTCCACAATTCGATTTGTGCTAATGTTTGGTTTGTAAACGAGTTGCTCATCACAAAACTTGGATGACCTGTAGCGCAACCAAGATTTACCAAACGACCTTCTGCCAAAATGATGACGTCTTTACCATTAATGGTGTATTTATCAACTTGTGGTTTGATTTCCACTTTAGATTTGCCATGATTTTTGTTCAACCAAGCCATTTCGAGTTCGTTATCAAAGTGACCAATATTGCAAACAATGGTCTTATCTTTCATCATTTCAAAGTGTTTTCCTTGTACGATGTCTTTATTTCCAGTAGTCGTAATCACAATATCAGCATTGGCAACCACGGTTTCCAATTTTTTCACTTCAAAACCATCCATCGCAGCTTGTAACGCACAGATGGGATCTATTTCTGTAACAGTTACGATACTTCCCGCACCTTTAAACGACGCTGCAGTACCTTTACCAACATCACCATAACCGCAAACGACTACACGTTTTCCAGCCAACATTATGTCTGTTGCACGACGTACCGCATCCACCGCACTTTCGCGACACCCGTATTTATTATCGAATTTTGATTTGGTCACAGAGTCATTAACGTTGATGGCAGGCATGGATAAAGTTCCTTTTTTCATACGTTCATACAATCTGTGGACACCTGTTGTTGTTTCTTCAGACAAACCGTTGATTCCAGCCATCAATTCTGGGTATCTATCAAAAACCATATTGGTCAAATCACCACCATCGTCCAAAATCATATTCAAAGGTTTTCTATCTTCTCCAAAGAAAAGCGTTTGCTCAATACACCAATCAAATTCTTCCTCATTCATCCCTTACCAGGCATACACCGGAATTCCTGCTTCAGCAATTGCAGCGGCAGCTTGGTCTTGAGTAGAAAATATATTACAAGAACTCCAAGTGACTTCTGCACCAAGGGCTTTTAATGTTTCAATCAACACAGCCGTTTGGATGGTCATGTGCAAACAGCCAGCAATCCGAGCACCTTTTAAAGGTTGGGAATTTCCGTATTCTTCTCGGAGGCTCATCAACCCTGGCATTTCGGCTTCGGCCAATTCAATTTCTTTTCTTCCCCAAGCCGCGAGCGACATGTCTTTGACTTTGTAAGGTACGTAAGGCATTGTTTTTGTCTCCATAATTGTATATTTGTTTTCTTATTTCGTTAAGCTAATGCAAAGATAATTAATAACTTCGAGAAATCTAAATGCCATTATATAAAACCCTTATTCCCAACTCACAAACTGTTGTTAAAATCTGGAAGATTACAGAATCTTATGAAGAATTGATGCAACCCATAACATTGAGAAAGGAATGTATGAACCGTATTTTGGGCATGAAAAGCGAATTGCACCAACGAGGCTTTTTGAGTGTGAGACATTTATTGGCGGAACTTGGTTATACAGATGAAGATTTATATTATGATGATAACGGAAAGCCACATTTAAGAGATGGGAAATACATTTCGATTACACACTCGTTTACATTTTCAGGAATTATTGTGAGTGACCAAAAAGTTGGAATCGATATCGAAAAGCAACGTGAAAAAATCACAATCATAGCGCACAAATTTGTGGATTATGAATTTGCTTATTTGAATAAACAAGCCGAGGATTTCATAAAAAAATTGACGGTCATTTGGTGCATTAAGGAATCTTTGTATAAATTATTTGCGACACCCGGAATGTTGTTTAGGGAACATTTTTTTGTAATTCCGTTTATGTTAGATGATGGAGAGACGGTGGCTTGGATTGATTATGAAGGGGTAAAGTTGAGGTATGACACACATTTTTTGGAGTTTGAAGGGTTTACTTGTGCTTATGTTGTTTAAAATTGAGGAAAAAGAAAAAGAAAAAGAAAAAGGAGAAGAGAGAATAGAAAAAAGAAAGCTGGAAAGCGACAAAAGCAGATAGAAGAAAATCATTCGTGAATTCGTGGACAAAAAAACAACATTATATCAGGATTTATTAACCGCTATTTCTGGAAAGAAAAAACTTCTCGCCGTTTTAATTGACCCAGATAAAACGAACCCTGAAACCATATCAGCTTTTATAAAAAAAGTGAATGCATCAATAGCCACACACATTTTTGTAGGAGGAAGTACAGTTGACGAAACAATAACTGAAATAGTGGTTTCTGAAATCAAAAAGCACACTCAACTACCAGTTTTGTTATTCCCTGGCGATGTAACTCAAATTACGGAAAACGCTGATGCCTTGTTATTTTTGTCCCTCTTATCCGGGAGAAATCCTGACTATTTGATTGGAAAACATGTGGAATCAATTTCACAATTAAGAGATTCCAAACTTGAAATCATTCCCACAGGCTATATTTTGATTGAAAACGGAAAAGTTACCTCTATCGAAAAAATCACATTCACACTACCAATGCCAAGAAAAAATATTCAAAATATTGCGGATACCGCGAAAGCAGGTGAACTTTTAGGTATGAAATTAATTTATCTGGAAGCAGGTAGCGGAGCCTTGCATCCAATTACGCATGAGATTATTTCCGCAGTTAAAAATGACTTGTATATTCCATTGATTGTAGGAGGTGGCATTATAAGTATCATGCAATTGGAAGCTGCATATAATGCTGGAGCAGACTTGGTAGTGATCGGAACCGCCTTTGAAACCGATGAATCCTTTTTTGATGAATTAAAAAAATCGCAATCTTGAATCAAATCGGAGAGTTTTTTTTAGATCCGTATCGAACAGCTTCCACAGTAAATATCATTTTGGAGTTTGTTGCCGCATTTTTTGGAGTAGTCAGTGTCTGGTTTGCTAAACGTGAAAATATTCTGGTCTATCCGACGGGAATCATCAGTACAGCTATTTATGTGTATTTGCTATTCCAATGGAATTTGTATGGCGATCTAATCATTAATATTTATTATACCTTAATGAGTATTTTTGGTTGGTATATGTGGAGCAAGATTATCGATGGCAAACAGCAGCATCTTCCAATTTCCAGAACAAACACCCAAGATAAATTGAAAGCAATCGGTATTTTTTTATTCACTTCAATATTTGTAATTATCGTGTATCGGCACTATAATGTGATGCCAAATACCTTAAGTTTTACGGAGAGTATTCACTATGCCTTTTCAAATTTAACTTCCAGGAATTTAGTAAACTACAGAAATGCAACCCCTTTTATAGACACCTTTACAACAGGTATATTCTTTGCAGCGATGTGGCTGATGGCACTTAAAAAAATTGAAAATTGGACTCTTTGGATTATAGGCGATATTGCTTCCGTACCATTATATTTTGTTAAAGGTTATGGGTTTACTGCCATTCAATATGTAATATTCTTAATTTTGGCAGTTTTAGCTTATCAACAATGGAGAAAAAGCTTAAACAAGCAAAAAGTAATTGTATAAAAGTGGTGATGTTTGGTCCTGAATCAACAGGAAAAACAACGCTCTCTGAACAATTGGCAGGACATTACAACTCGGTTTGGGTGCCAGAATATGCGCGTGAATATCTTCAGGACAAATGGAACAATGAACGCAAAACCTGTGAACCAAAAGATCTATTGCCAATTGCCATTGGACAGATGAACTCGGAAAACAAGCTTGCCCAAAAAACTGACACAGTGCTCATCTGCGATACAGATTTACTAGAAACCAAGGTCTATTCCGAAGCCTATTATTCTGGAACCTGCGATCCGATATTGGAAAAATACGCCTTGCTAAATACTTATGAACTGTACTTTTTAACCTATATTGACACGCCTTGGGAAGCTGATGATTTAAGAGACCGGCCAGAAGAAAGAGAACGCATGTTCAAGGCATTTGAGGAAGCTTTAAAGAATTACAATAGACCGTTCGTGATATTGAAAGGAACGCTGAAGGACCGTATTCAAAAAGCTACCAAACATATTGATTTATTATTAAAAAAAGCGACGTGAAATTCACAAAACAAGACATACAACAGATTGAAAAAAAGGGACTGACCGTAAAAAAAGTTGAGAATCAGATTGATCTTTTTAAGAAAGGTCTTCCTTTTATCAATCTAAAATCAGCAGCAACCATTGAACACGGAATCAACGGAATCAAGAAATTCACAGAGACTGAAGAGCAACATTACATTCAGTATTTTGACGCCAAAAGAGATGCTATATCCATTCTTAAATTTGTTCCAGCTTCAGGTGCTGCAACCAGAATGTTCCAAACGCTTTTCAATTTTTTGGACACTTATGATATAGAGAAAGAAACCATAAATTCTTTCATAAACAGGAACAAGGAAACGGATCTGTCACTTTTTTTTGTAGGTCTTGAAAAGTTACCTTTTTATCAAATTGTATTAAAAGCTGTTAAGGAATTGAACCCAGATTACGATTCCTTTTGGAATGATAAGCAAAAATATTGGTTCCTTAAAACCATGCTGGATGAAGACAAATTAAATTATGGGTTTTATCCAAAAGGATTGATTCCATTTCACATGTATAGAGATCATACCGCGACGGCTTTTGAAGAACATTTGTTTGAATCCGCACTTTATTCTTCGAGCAATGGGATAGCGACCTTGCATTTCACTATTTCTGAAAAATACAAGCACATTTTCGACGATGAATTCAAACGAATCCAAGAAATCGTAGAGCGGAAAACCAAAACGAAATTCCATATTTCTTTTTCATATCAAAAGGATTCTACAGACACAATTGCAGTCACGCCAAAAGATGAACCATTCAGGGATGAGGAAGGAAATTTGGTGTTCAGGCCATCGGGACATGGAGCTTTGTTGGAAAATTTGAACGACCTGGAAGCAGATGTAATCTTTATCAAAAACATTGATAATGTGGTCGTTTTCAAATATGAAAATGAAGTGACAGCCTATAAGAAAATGTTGGCTGGCCTGATGATTGAGGCTCAAGAACAAACATTTGAACACATCAGAATATTGAAAAACAATGATGTTTCGGAAAAGAAATTGATATCAATTGCCGAATTTTTGGTCAATCACCTGAATGTGAAAATAAGTCATGAATTTGAAAAATATTCCAAAAAATACCAAAT
Organism: Aquaticitalea sp.; assembly: GCA_039919415.1. GTDB lineage: Bacteria > Bacteroidota > Bacteroidia > Flavobacteriales > Flavobacteriaceae > JBPOFM01. The sequence goes on from JBDSFP010000212.1 coordinate 6,481, forward strand.
AGAATATTTGATTGAAAAACTGGACAGACCAATTAGGGTTTGTGGTATGGTAAAAAATGAAGGCGAACCTGGTGGAGGTCCTTTTTGGGTAAAAGGTGAAAGCGGGAAAGTTTCCCTTCAAATTGTCGAATCGGCCCAAGTGGATAAAAAGAATAAAAACCAAAAGGAAATCCTTAAAAATTCCACCCATTTCAATCCTGTGGATTTGGTCTGTGGTATAAAAAACCATGAAGGCAAAAAATTTGATTTGAACAAGTATGTCGACTCCAAAACATCCTTCATAACGATGAAAACCAAAGTCGGCAAAGATTTGAAAGCCTTGGAATTGCCAGGATTATGGAATGGAAGCATGGCAAGTTGGAACAGTATATTTGTTGAGGTTCCATTGATTACCTTCAATCCTGTCAAAACGGTAACAGATTTGCTAAAACCCACACATCAAATAAAATAGTTTTCAGTCACATTCACAGTCACAGTTACAGTTTGCATTGGCAGTCGCGATAGCTATTGGGATAAGCAGAAAGTCTAAAATAAGAATGCATTATCGATGAATTCGTGTAATAAATGAAAATTTGCTTAATTCATAACCAATGAATAAAGAAATCCTCCAATCCGAATTACAATTCAAGGCCGTCAGAAGTTCGAGAGCTGGTGGGCAGAATGTCAATAAGGTGTCTTCAAAAGTGGAATTAACCTTCAATTTGGAAGTCTCCTCTGGCTTGTCCGATGATGAAAAAGATTTATTAAAGCAATCTATTGTCAACCGATTGACGAAAGAAAACATGCTATTACTTCAATGCGATGAAAGCCGAAGCCAACATAAAAACAAGGAA
>JBDSFP010000216.1:0-7190 GCA_039919415.1 Aquaticitalea sp.
CCCCCAAAATTTTTCCAACGCCATTGTCGGCAACTTTTAGGGTCAAAGTCTCTGGTGTGGATTGTGACAGGCTGATAAGAATATTGCCTTTTCCGTCTTCTGGAAAGGCATATTTCAAAGCATTTGTGAGCAATTCGTTGACGATTAATCCTATCGGAACTGCTGTGTCCACGTCCAATTCCAAATTATCCATGGCAAATTCTATTTTGACTTTGTCTTCAGCATTGAAAGTATCTAATACTCCTTCACTAAGATTCACAAAATAATCCTTCATCTCGATGCTTCCCAAGTTTTCACCTTGATACAGTTTTTGATGGATGATTCCCATGGACTGTACACGATTTTGGCTCGCGACCATGGCTTCTTTACTGGCAGAATCCTCCAATTGTGCCGATTGTAAGGCCAACAGACTTTTTACTAATTCAAGATTATTTTTCACACGATGGTGGATTTCCTTGAGCAACAGTTCATTCTGTTTGTTTTTGGTATTTAATTTTGTATTCAGAACAAGTAATTCTTGATTCTTTCTTTGACGTTTTATGTAATAAAAAATAAGTCCAAAAAGAATAAAAGTCATCAAACCTGCCAGAATAAAGTATAAAGTCTGTGTTTTTTTCTGCTGCGCAAGTTGGGTTGTTTGTGTGAGAATGGTTTGATCCTTTTTTTCAGTTTCAAACTGTGTCATTAAAGTTGACATGGCTTTGTCACTTTCGCGATTGGCCGTACTATCGCGCATTTTTCTAGCTTTTTTTTGAAATTCAAGAGCTAAAGGAAAGTTGCGCAACTTTTCATAAATGGTACTGACATGACCATAATTTTCGGTCAAATTTGAAATATCGCCTTCCTGTTCCTGAAGTTCCACCGTTTTCAATTGGTATTTCAAGGCTTCTTGATAATTTCCCAAAAGAAGGTTGACTTCACCCAAATTGGCAATGATGACATAAGTGGCATTTATGTAATTGATTTGCTGTGCTTCGGCATAGGCTTTTTCATATTCAACCAATGCCTCTTTATTGTTGCCCATCCGTTTGAGCGCATTGGCACGATCGTTTTTGAAGTTGATAAGATCAAATTTTGAAAAATCAAGGGTGGTTGCCAAGGTGATTGCCTTGTTGTAGTAATCATAGGCTTCTTTGGGCTTATACATCGCAATGGTCGCATTCCCGGCAGAAATATACGCATAGACCAATTCTTCCTTTATTCCATTTTTCTCGGAAAAGTCAATCGCTTTGAGTGCGTATGTCAAAGATTCATCAGTTCGTTCCTGTCGCTCCATATCTTCCGAAATGCGATTGTAGGCGCCTGCTATTCCCTTTTTGTCATCGATGGATTCCATCAACTTAAGGGCTTCAAGGTCTACTTTAAGGGCAGGCTCTAATTCGCCGTTTCTTTTGTGTACCCAACCGATTTTAAAATAGGTGGAGGCTTGACCCTTTTTATCATCAATGGCTATATAACCTTTTAAAGCTTTGTCAAAATAATAGGAAGCGGAGTCGAGTTGCGAGAGGTTGGCATGCATTCGGCCTTCCATTTCATAAAATTTCGGTTGCCAGGTTTGGTCGTTCAACTTTATTGCCAATTTGGCACCTAGACTTGCGTAGTCTTTTGCAAGATTAAGATCTGTTTTGGATGCTTCGTCAACGAGTGCACTGAGCAGTTCCAATTTAGAAATGTTGGTTTTGGCAACTTTCAATAAATTTGTAAGACTGTCGATAGGCGTTTGCAAAACAATACGTGTATCCGTTTGAACAACTCCTGCGCGAGCTGAATTTTGTCCAAGCGCAATTGATGTGCAAAAAAGCACACTGATGATTGTTAATCTGTATGTCATAAGTCTTCGTTGGCTATTATAAAGACTTGGGAGGAAAGTTTAAATGTAGTGATTTTTTCTTACATTTTCCCAAATTGTATATATGACGAATAAAAAAATAGTCGACTCCACAGGAATGTGAAATAAAAGTAATTTTGCTTAAATGAGATTCATTATGGTAGTTGTTCCTCTTCCAAAACTTCATCAGGCTTGCCGTATTCTTTTTTATAAATCCTTACCAACGCCATAAATAAGCTTATCAATAAGGGTCCAAAAATCAAACCGATAAATCCAAAAATTGGGACGCCAACTATCACGCCAATAAAAGTGATCAATGGATGGACATCGTCTAATTTTTTCAGCACGTACAAACGAATGATGTTATCGGTTAAACCTACTACGATGAAACCATACAACAAAATTCCCCAAGCCTGAAAATCATGGCCTGTAGATAATGTGAGAATAAACACAGGAATAATTCCAACGAACGTCCCCACAAATGGAATCATTGAACCGATGGTAACAATCATAAACCAAAAGAAAGGTTCTTCAATACCAAAAATCAAAAAACCAACGAGTGCAATGAAACCTTGCGCCACTGCCACTAAAGGGATTCCCAAAGCATTGGAGCGCACCATTTTTTGGATTTCGACCCCTAATTCATTGATGTTTTCCCTACTCAAAGGAATGTAATCCTTAAGGGATTCACGCAATTCGCTGCGATGCGTGAACATGTAATAGAGCATGAAATACATCAGTCCGATGGCAATGAACGCATTGAATGTGCCACCAACCAAACTCTGTAAATTATCTGATATCCATCCAGTAATGGCTCCTGTATCAATTTTTGAATTGATATCAAAACCTACATATTGCTCCAATTTGCTAACCTGTTCCTTGACGGCTTTGATGACTTCAGTGCTATTATTTACGGCTTTACCGATTTTATTACCAAGCATCACTACGATGCCTGCCAATGGGATGAGAATTACAATGAACGAAAAGAACATCAACAGCGAAGCTGCGAGGGACGGGTTCCATTTCTTTTTGTGAACCAATTTCGACATCCATTTTCTCAAAAGAATATAAATGGTAATAGCACCCAAAACTCCCGTTAAATAAGGAATCATTTCCTTAAATATCATAATTCCAATCAAAAGAATAAGCAGTATGACAAAGACTTGGCTAATTATTTGAGGTCTTATTTGTTTCATTTTCAATGATGAATTTGATAAAATGATTTCGTGTTATTCGATTTAAAGATACAGCAACTTTTTTGATATTTTACCACTTAAAATTCTCGAATCGAATGAAATTCAATTCAAATCAATTTCAATTTGATTTTTGAGAATGTCGTCAAAAGTCTCACGTTTTCTGATCAATTGCGCTATATTATTGTGCCATAAAACCTCTGCTGGTCTATAGCGGGAATTGTAATTGCTCGACATAGTAAAACAATACGCTCCGGCATTTTTAAAACACAGAATATCACCTTCTGTAATTTCGTTGATACGTCTATTGGTTGCGAAGGTGTCCGTTTCGCAGATATATCCAACCACAGAATAAAAGCGTTCCCGTCCCTTTGGATTGGAAATGTTCACAATTTCATGTTGTGAGCCATAGAGCATTGGACGGATCAGATGGTTGAAACCTGAATCCACTTGTGCAAAAACCGTTGATGTGGTCTGTTTGACAACATTCACTTTGGTCAAGAAAAATCCGGCTTCGCTGACCAAAAATTTTCCTGGTTCAAACGCGAGCGTTAAATCTTTTCCATACTCTTTACAGAATTCGTTGAATCGTTTGCTCAATTTTTTGCCCAATTCTTCAATATTGGTTTCGATGTCCCCTTCTTTATACGGCACTTTAAAACCCGATCCAAAATCGATGAACTCCAAATCCTTAAAGTGTGTTGCAGTGTCAAAAAGGATTTCACTGGCATATAAAAACACATCTATATCCAAAATATCACTTCCGGTGTGCATGTGGATGCCGTTGATGTTCATTTTTGTGTTTTCAACAATTCGGAACAAATGTGGCAATTGATGGATGGAAATCCCAAACTTACTGTCGATATGACCAACAGAAATATTAGAATTGCCCCCAGCCATCACATGCGGATTGATACGTACACAAACTGGTGTTTTTGGGTGTCGCGTTCCAAACTGCTCCAAAATGGAAAGATTGTCTATATTGATCTGGACGCCCAATTGAGCGGCCATTTCAATTTCTTCCAAGGAAACTCCGTTGGGTGTGTAAATAATCTGTTCTTGAGAAAATCCTGCGGCCAAACCCAATTTCACTTCCTGTATGGAAACAGTGTCCAATCCAGACCCCAAGGTGTTGAACAATTTTAAAATGGAAACATTGGAGAGCGCCTTCACGGCATAGTTGATTTTCAAATGCTTGACCTTACTGAATGCTGATGTGAGACGTTTATATTGAGACGCGATTTTTTCTGAATCATAAACATACACTGGACTTCCGTAGTCGCTGGCAATCTGTAATAATGTGTTGTTTTGCATTTGAATTTGGATTTGAAATTAAGTTGGCTAATTTAAAGCTTGTGATTGAGTATTTCTAAAATTTTTTTACTTAATCATCGAAAGGATAGATACGAACCATACTAAATATAAAAAACATTGCTAAAAAGGCTTAGGTTGATTACTTTTGTGCAACAAAAAATTGTTATCATATATTTGAAAATCAAAGGAAATTTTAAAAGATTTCCTCCTCATATAGGGATAAAAGGAATGACAAAATAATTATAAGATGAATTTACACGAATATCAAGGAAAACAGATTTTAAGCAACTTTGGCGTGCGTATCCAACGTGGCATTGTGGCTGGTAACGCTCACGAAGCTGTAGCTGCTGCCAAACAATTGACCTCAGAAACAGGAACGAAATGGTATGTGATCAAAGCCCAAGTTCATGCTGGAGGACGGGGAAAAGGTGGCGGAGTAAAACTTGCAAAAAATCTTAAGGAAGTTGAAGAAATTTCAGGAAAAATCATTGGAATGCAGTTGATTACACCCCAAACCAGCAAAGAAGGAAAAAAAGTGCATCAGGTCTTGATAGCTGAAGATGTCTATTATCCAGGTGCAAGCGAAACCAATGAATTCTACATGTCTGTGTTACTCAATAGAGCTACAGGACGCAACATGATCATGTACTCTACCGAAGGTGGAATGGACATCGAATCCGTTGCGGAAAAAACACCTGATTTGATTTTTACCGAAGAAATAGATCCATCGGTTGGTCTGATGCCTTTTCAAGCTAGACGTATCGCCTTTAATCTCGGATTGTCTGGAAATGCTTTTAAGGAAATGACAAAATTCGTGAGTTCTTTATATACGGCGTATGTAAAATCGGATGCGTCCTTGTTTGAGATAAATCCGGTCTTAAAAACCAGCGATGATAAAATCATGGCAGTGGATGCTAAGGTAACGATTGATGACAATGCTTTGTTCAGACATCGGGATTATGAAAACTTGCGTGATTTGCGTGAAGAAAATGCTATTGAAGTGGAAGCAAAAGCGGTGGGATTGAATTATGTAGATCTTGATGGCAACGTTGGCTGCATGGTCAATGGCGCTGGCTTGGCGATGGCGACGATGGATTTGATCAAACAAGCAGGAGGAGAGCCAGCCAATTTCTTGGATGTTGGAGGTACGGCTGACGCGGCACGTGTGGAAGCGGCTTTTAGGATCATCTTGAAAGATCCGGCTGTCAAAGCCATTTTGATAAACATTTTTGGAGGCATCGTGCGTTGCGATAGAGTAGCTCAAGGTGTCATTGATGCATATAAAAACATGGGATCCATTAAAGTGCCAATCATAGTTCGCTTGCAAGGCACCAATGCTGACATTGCAAAAGACTTGATAGATAAATCCGGATTGGATGTAATGAGTGCAACAGAATTTCAGGAAGCTGCCGATAAAGTACAGCAGGTGTTGGCATGAACTCGAATCAAATTATAAAGATAAAAGCCGTTTCAATATAATATTTTTGAGACGGTTTTTTTTCTGCTTAATGGAAAGTCGTTAAAGAAGCATTATTTTTTTTCTTTTTTTGGCATTGGGCCACGCAAATGGATAATCAACCCGTTGAGAAAATTTCGCAGAATCTGATCTCCGCATTCCACATAATTCGGATGGTCCTCATTTCTGAAAAATGCTCCCAATTCACTTTTGGAGATTCTGAAATCAACGAGTTCAAGAATTTTTACTATTTCGTCATCGCGGAGTTTTAAGGCTACACGTAGTTTTTTGAAGATATCGTTGTTGGTCATATAATTTGTTCTTGAATGTTTGGTCGTTGCATTGTTTGTTTTTATTGTGCTTTACTATGGCGTAGCATAAATTGAAATAAATTTTAATTAAAACTTCTGTTATTCGTTATTCGTTATATTTTATACATAAATCTTTAGTTGGAATTTGGTTCTTGAATATTGGAATTTAAACTTTCTTAATTCTTAATTCTTAACTAACCATTGATACGCTTCAGGAAAATAGTCACTCCAAAAAGTTTCATTGTGTTTTCCTCCTATAATAATTTTATTTACAATATTTTCAGGTTTCACGCCTTTGCGTTTTAAAAGAGCGACCATTTTTTCTTGGTCTGGAACCATGTCTTCATCCCCTTCCTCAGAACCGATGGCAAAATAAAATCTTGAACTTTTGGGAATATCAGTCATTTCAACAAGCGGATAGATTTCTGGATTGATCCAAAAGGAAGGGGAGAATATACCAGCATTTCCAAAAATGTCTGGATGTCTGATGATGGCATAAAAAGATATCAATCCGCCCAAGGACGAGCCAAAGATTGTGGTATGTTTTGCGTCGGTTATTGTTCTGTAAGTACTGTCCACATGTGGTTTTATTGTGTTGATAATAAAATCGAGATACGCATCGCCTTTTCCTCCTCCATAATTAGCGTTTTTGTAAGGGGTCAGTTCATCAATTCGTTTTTCATTGCCATGTTCGACACCAATAACAATAGCTTCATTTTTACAAATCGAGTCCAAATACTCGTCCACTTCCCATTCGCCAACATAAGACGTTTTTGCATCAAAAAGGTTCTGTGCATCGTGCATATAAATGACGGAATACGCTTTTTGTGAATTTTCGTAATCTTTGGGCAAATACACCCAAATTTTTTTCGTGGTCGATAATTGAATTGCTTGCATATTAAAATTGTCAACTTGTTGTGAAGCAGTACTTTGGGCAGAAATTCTGAAAGATAAAACACATAAAAAAATGAATAGATAGTGTCTTAACTGCATGATTTTTAAGTCTTAACAAAAGATGAAAGTAAAAATTTAACGATAAAATACCAATATTTTTTCGACAAGTTACATTTTATCAACGACAATAACAT
>JBDSFP010000218.1:0-2699 GCA_039919415.1 Aquaticitalea sp.
GGATTGATTCCAAGGAAATCGAGGATACTTATATTCGTTTGGACACCGATTTGAGTCGTCTGTTCCAAGCATTGGACACAAAGGTTGGAACGGGAAATTATACCGTTTTTCTGACGGCCGATCATGCTGCCATTGAGGTTCCATCCTATTTGAAATCCATGGGTGTGCCTGCAGGTTATTTTGATGGAACAGCATTTAATCAACATTTGACTGCCTTTATGGTTGAAACTTTTAAAGCTGAAGATTTAATTGAAAACATCAGCAACAACCAAATCTTTTTGAACAGGGAAAGAATCAAAACGCTCAACTTGAAATTGGAGGACGTTCAGCAAGCAATTGTTGATGAAATCATTGCTTATGATCATATTGATAAAGCCTACACGGCGTTTTCCATGACCAATACTTCATTTACGGAAGGGATTGAACATCTTATACAAAATGGCTACAATCAAATGCGATCGGGCGATGTCATCTATGTGTTTGATCCTGCATTTATTTCTTATACAGGAACAGGTTCCACACATGGTTCTTCATTTGAATATGACACCCATGTGCCACTATTGTTTTTTGGAAAAGGCATCAAACATGGAGCTACATTTCAAAATACCGAAATAACGGATATCGCTCCAACCATCAGTGCGCTATTGGACATCACTGCTCCGAATGCAAATATTGGGCAGCCTTTGGAATTTGTTTTGGAATAGTTTGAGTAAGAGACCTGTAAAGTGATTAAAGACCTGCAAGGTTTACAATCCCGAAGCTTCGGGGCTTGTAGGTCTAAAAATACTGTACTTCGGATTTTCTTTATTGAAATTTATTCACCATCCCCTTCCAACGCAGCTTTCTTATAAATTTCCCCTGTTCTTCAGTCACTAAAAAATCGATTTTATTTTTTTTGGATAGAAAAAAACCATCCATATAATCTTTGAACAGATTGAAACTATTCTTTTTATAGGCTAATTTCAAGGCCGAAATCAAAGTAATCACAAAACCATAACGCATTTTGTACATCGCTTCGCCTTGCAGATATTTAGAAGCGATGTTGTAACTGATGCCTGTGGGTTTCAAATGTTTCACATGAAGAGTGTCGTCTGTTAAAAGCTCCCAGCCATAAAATTGTGCTAATAATTCATCGACTGTATCCCAACCCATCGAAGGCTTTAATTTGCCAATTTGAAGAAAACATTTTTTTCTGTAAGCTTTTAAGGCACCCCGAATATGATCTTTACGTGTGAGGTTTTCCAAAACCCATTCACCATTTTTTTCGATATAGCAGAAACCTGAAGCCATGCCAAGTTTTCGGTTTGAGTTGAAATGTTGCGCCAATTGTTCCAAATAGTTTTCAGGAAATATCAAATCAGCATCAAACTTACAGATGATATCATAGTCGTCATCCAAAATCTCAAAACCTTTGTAAAAGGCATTTATGATTTTGGATCCAGGTAAATGTTCATTGGAAGAGATATTATTTACAAGTGAAATCCATAAGTATTTTAATGCAAAATTTTCAACAATGGATGCTGTTTCATCTGTAGAATTGTCATTCACCACCACGACTTTTTTTGGCAATAAGGTCTGGTTTGCCAGAGATTCCAAGGTGGATCCTATGGAATTCTGTTCGTTGTGTGTTGGGATGATAATTGAGAAGTTCAAGATTTAGAGTTTAAAATTCAAAGTTAAGTGCTTTTACTTGAACTTCTTAAATTCCAAAGAAGCAATATCAATTGATAAGTTTTTTTGGAATTTGGAATTTGCCTGCCTGTCGGCAGACAGGGAATTTGAAATTTGTTTATTGCATTAAGCTTTTTCCGCATAAACAATATAATATCTAGGAGTAAACAATCTTAAAAAAGGTCTTATACCTATTTTTTTCGTCGGATTTGTCCACTTATCTCGAGCGATGATTTTCCAACCTGCTTTTTCCAGCAACCAATCGAACTGCCAATCTTCAAACTCATGATAATGGCGATCCCATTGATCTGTTTTGCTTCTATAAGCTGACGAAAACCAAAGACGCATCGGTACACTTGCCACCAATTTATCAGCTTTTATAGATTTTAAAACCGTTAATGGTGATAGCAAATGTTCAAAGATTTCAAATGCGGTTACAATTTCCGCATTAGAATTTTTTATTGATGAGGTGTCTGTATCCAAATCTTCCCCGTTCGTATTTTGAACCTTGTAACCTTCGTTTTTCATAAAATCAGTAAAAGGATTGACAACGCCTAAATCCAAAATCGAGGAATTTTTGGGAATATTTTGGTTTAGAAATTCGAGGGTTTTTTTGTAGCGTTTATTTGGAAACGTGTGTTCGTACATTCAAGATAGTTTTTTGCAATTTCGGAAAATTTATTACGAAATATTCGAATAGGAAGTTTTTATTCCTTTTATCAAAGCAGAACTAAAGCCTTGATGCTCCATTTCGTTGAGTCCGGCAATGGTAAAGTTTTTTGGCGTTTAAAATAATTTGCCACGAATACAATAATTACTATTAAACATACATGTATTTGTGGCTAAACTTAATACTTTAAAAACTCAATCTCAATATCTATAAACAATTGCATTGATGTTCATACCCGCACCGACACTTGCAAACATAATAACGTCGCCTTTATTAATACTGTGCCCTGGTAATTCACCTTTTAAAATTAAATCATATAAAGTAGGAACTGTCGCAACACTCGAATTGCCAAGTTTGT
>JBDSFP010000368.1:0-3908 GCA_039919415.1 Aquaticitalea sp.
AGTTTCTTTGGAATGGGAATGAAATTTACTCCCCTTAATGGAATTTTTGGTCTTAAACACTGGAATACCTTAGAGATACGTTACGGACATTATACAAGGACTACTAATATGACATCTGATATTATAAGTATCAACATTAAATACAAATAGTTAAAAACTTAATTCAAAATTACATTCATTAAAAAACCACCAAAGTCGTTTGACGAGGGTGGTTTATAATTTTAGAGAATCAGTGCTCTTGTGTTTAGGAATCATTTTATTCAGGAATTGAACACACTTTCAAAAAGAACTGTGGTAATTTTGATTTATTAGGAAATTGGAGGGGATGCCTTTCTTACCATAAAAAGCTAAGACGATTTTAATGATACTTTAGTATAAAAAAAAATAAAGTTAGATACAAATTTACATCAATCCCAAACAGGACATCCAAACCAAATTGCTCAAGCCACTGAAAGTCATACCCTACCAGTAGTAAGCCAATCTCTTCAAATCTTCCATAAAATTTATAGAAATTTGTCCCGTAGAGGTCACTACTCGGGACAAAAGGAAAATATCATCTTTTGTCCCTTTTTTTTACCCGTAATCTATTGTTTACCAAATAGATACAGTTAACCATTTCATTGACTCTGGCGGTGCGGATTTTCTTTTCTTGAAATGTGAAATTTTCGGGAAAAATTAAACCAATTAATTCTCTGGAATCAGCTAAAGTACCACCATCAAAGGACAAAGCCGATATCGGTCTATATAAGGCTTTCTTGTGCTAGGAAAGTTCTACTTTGATGTTATAACTCTGCGATCAGCTCAATCATGTCAAGCTTTATAAGCTCCCAGTGCCTCCCCCTTAGGCAGAGTGGTTCGAAATCAATGTCTGCCTGCGAAAAGTCAGTGAATTTCTCAATGAGCAGACTGCGATCATGTGTATAAGGATATCTTTGTTCATGCAGGGCAAACATCTGAGCAATGCTGAAATCTTCTTTCAGCATGTCGATATCCCAAAAATCTTTTTTTCTGCCCGTACGCTGTACTACATCAATTTTCATAGCTGTAATCTCACGTCTGCTAGATAGTCTGAGTGTGCCGAATAACTTTACCTCATTGATAAACGCATCTGTATAATACAAATCCAGCTTTACACTTTCTTCAGCATTTCTGCCCACATAGTAAGACTTTCCCATTCCCACCGGAGAAATATCCAGACTGTCCACATAAAAATAATTTGTCCTTAAGTAATCATCTATTGCCTTAAAATCAAGACTTCCATAATCAGCATCACTGAAAAGATCAATATCTACAGACATTCTGTGTCCATAATACAAACTCAGCGCTGTGCCGCCGACAAGACGAAAAGATTGAAATTCTTCTGCCTGCATCAAATCCTCAAGAATATTTCGCAATAGCGGGGTAACGGTGTTAAAATGTAAAGGCATTAGTTAGTTCTTTTGACATCGTTAATAGTATCACTCCCATAGAATCGAATGATTTCTTCTCTTTCAATTTCGTTTCCTCTTTCGAAAATCCGTTGGATAACTGCTTTTTTTTGTTTCTGCCAGTCGATTTTACTCATGTCAGTGTCCCAAAAAATTATCTTTCTTATCTTATTTAAATCGGGCTTCTTATCAGTTTTATTTCTATTTAATTTCTTTTTCTGCTGTTCAATATCATAATATACCTGCAGGGTCATTAGATACCCTTCCTCCAGAGAAAGTGAATTTTCAATTTTCATAGCAAGGGGTATATTCATTCTGCGCTTTCCTTTTGTTATAGCCGTAAGGGTCTGGGGAAATTCTCCAAGTGAAATAGCAAATTGTCCCTTGCCCAGCATGCGTTTTTTAAGTTCGCGCTCCAGCACAAATCCAGGATGAATTCCTTTTATAATATTTAATGTACTTTTCATAATACAAAAATAAACAATTTTGTTTGCACAGTTATATTAAAGAACTTATTTTAACGAAAACTACTGTTATGGGATTTAATAAATCCTGCTAAAATGATTTAAAAAAAATAAAAATCGACCAAAATCAAGCACTGCCGAATTGGCTTTCAATGTTCAAAGTGGATCACGGGTATTGCAATAAGGATTGATGGTGTTGAAATAAAAACCATCTGATAATAAAAAACAAGTCAGTGATATTTAAATAGCTTTTAATATATTTATTGATGAAACTGACCATAAAACTCGCATTATGGTTCTGTCGCATCTGCCATATAAAAATAGAAAGAAATTGCAGAGCTAAAAATTATGCTGCCAATTTACAAAATGATTTAAACATAGTTGTGCCTGGCTTAAGCATCTGATTTTTCCTCAACATGTTTACAACTTCAATTCCTCCCAAGGTTCTTTTGGCAGATTCAAAACTTTTGAAACCCAGACTATTTTGTATTCTCCATTTTATAAAACGATGGTCCTGTTCAACTATATTGTTGAGATATTTACATTGTCGAATCTTGATATTCGAAAAAGGGCGTTTATTGTAAACTCTTATAGTGCTAGTGTTTGAGCCGCTTTTGTCTATATTTATTACCCTTGGCCGACAGTTATTATTTATCGCCTTAATTAGAAAAGACTGGGCACTCATTCTCTGGCTTCTTCTGGTCAGAAGAAAATCTACTGTGTTACCCGATTTATCAACAGCTCTATATAAATAGCACCAGATACCTTTTACTTTTATATAGGTTTCATCCATCCTCCAGCTCACTCCTACTTTGTTCTTTCTCTTTTTCATCTGAGATTCGATCAATGGAGAAAATTTAAATACCCAGCGCTGAATTGTCGCATGATCAACTTGTATTCCTCGCATTTTCATTATTTCCTCAATATCTCTATAACTCAATGTAAATCTTAACTTGAAATACACTGCCTGAAGAATGATAGCTTTGGGGTAACAATAGCCTTTGGTATTCATTTAAAAGTTTTTTTAATCCAAAGATAAAAAGTTATATTTTAGATGTGACAGAACCAAATCATTTAATTAAAAACCTTTTGGCCGAAGTAGACAAGCCATTTCCTCAATTTGAAAAACTTCACATTAGCACAAGCAAAAAAACAACAATTAATTGCAGGTAACTATGTTCAAGTTATACCCAAAGAATATGTTCTGACAGACTAATTTCCCCCTTCTAAACTTTGGTATTAAAAAGGGATTATTATCCTATTGAGTATTAAAATTTTATAATTAAATCCACTTGTTATTTGCAAGTGATAATAGAAGTGTTTACTTTTGATTGGCAGGTAGTTAAGATGCGGAAACCCGAAATTAGGACAAAACACCAAAAGACGAAGCTTTGTATCACCTATAAATTATTTAGGCACCGCGGAATATGCTATTTTGCTCAAATAAGCCGCGCTGTTTTCGAACTGACAGAAAAGGTGTTAATCACAAAAGAATCCTAGGGGGGCTTTTACCAGCAGGCAAAGCAATAATTAATACCTGAAAATTGAAAAAAAAAGACTTCATTATCAACAACGAGTTTGCGCATTATTACTTCCTAAAGAGTGACGGAGATGATGCCCATTTTTATCCCGGTAATGGACTTCAAAATGGCGTGTACAAGCCACTATTAAACTTACTGGCAGAGAAGTATAATCTAACAAGCCTGGCTTACAGAGCTTCTTGGCAAGGTTCACCAAAACAGAAAAATCAAGTCGATTGGAATGTATATGCAGATGATTTAATCTCTTTTTTAGACCAGAAATACAAAAAACCTATTACAGCAATTGGACATTCCCAAGGTGCAACAGCAACCCTGATGGCTGCAACCAAAAGACCAGATCTCTTTAAAGAGTTATTTTTGATTGAGCCCGTTTCAGTTACAAAAGCCCAAGAAATAGCAATCGGCCTTGTCCCCTACTTTATCAAGAAAAAAGCAGAACCCTTTAAGTCCGGCCTGAAAAAGAAACCGATCTGGAA
>JBDSFP010000379.1:0-2767 GCA_039919415.1 Aquaticitalea sp.
CATCTTCATTCAATATTTCCACTAAAATCCCTGCCGGTTGAAATCCTGCCAAACGCGCCAAATCCACAGCTGCTTCGGTATGTCCTGTACGTCTCAACACACCACCGTTTTTTGCACGCAAAGGAAAAATATGTCCTGGACGGCCCAATTCATAAGGTTTAGTGCTCTTATTGACCAATGCTTTAATGGTTTTGGCCCTGTCGTGAACTGAAATTCCAGTGGTACACCCATGGCCAATCAAATCTACTGAAACCGTGAATTGTGTATGATGTAATACGGTATTGTTTTGTACCATCATCGAGAGTTCCAATGCTTCACATCGATCTTCGGTCAATGGTGCACAAATAAGTCCTCTCCCGTGTTTTGACATAAAGTTGATCATCTCGGGGGATGCCATTTCTGCGGCAGCTATAAAATCGCCTTCATTCTCTCTGTTCTCATCATCAACAACAATAATGACCTTGCCTTTCTTGATGTCTTCTATAGCTTCTTGTATAGTGTGTAATTGAATTTTGGCTTGCAAGGTTGAAGAATTCATTTGGAATTAAAATTATTGGCAAAGATACAGCTTAATTTATATTTTCAATGGCACTTTGGTTCAAGTCTTCACGGATTTTATTTCTTAAAAGGAAATGTGAAACTCCGTAAAAAGGCAACCCGATTATCATTAATATAGGGTTCAATGGTTTGACTTTCAAGGGAAGGTATTTGTAAAATCTTATAGAATGTATTAAGGTAACCACAGAATAGATCACAAAAATAAACAAGGAAATCAAGCTTAAATCGATGGAGGTTGAAGCAAATTCCGGGAATTTATTATTTTTGAATACAAAATGAAGGGCCAGTAATATAAGGCCTACCAAATAGAAGATAAAGGCATAACGCGAATAATCGATGCAATCCTTTCCTCTATTAGCAGAATTGACGAAATCACCCTCGACGGTTATCCCATTGGAAGCCAATTGCTCAAACGTCACGTTGCGTTTTGTAAGAATGGAAAAAGCCTTTGCCTTACTAATGGAATTAAAATTATAATTAGAATAATTTTTGAGAATGTCCATCAATCTTTCATCACTGTAACCATCAAAATAATGATATGAAATGTCCTTTCCGTCTTCGTCCAAAATGACTATTGGTTTCAATTTTAGGAATTTCTTTACGGGATCTATATAATTTCCAAATTCAAAAAGACCTCTATCTTTTGTGGCACGACGTGTCAAGGAAATACCAAGAGGCAGCATTATTAAAGTAGAGAGCCAAGTTGCAAAAATTGGATTTAAAGTGCCATCCTGCGAACTGTTTTTGGCAAAAATTCCAATGAAATGGTATGATAAAAAAAGTAAAATTGCAATAACCATTGGCAAGCCCACGCCACCTTTCCGAATAAGCGCTCCTAGTGGTGCTCCCACAAAAAAGAGAATGATGCAGGCAAAACCCAAAGCGAATTTTTCATGCAAAGCGATCGTATGTCTGTTCAGCCATTTGTTCTTTATTTGAAAACTTTGTTTTTTGGTGTCGATTATCTGTTTTGTGCTATTGACGGTGTTCAAAGCCAAATTAAATAATTGGGACTTGGTCTTTGTATCAAAAACATCAATGTATTTACCCTTGAAAATTGTGTCTTTTTTTCTTTCAACATTCGTGTCAAGATTGTTGATATTCGTTCGGGTATACAAAACGTTTGAGAAGCTTTTTAGATCTTTTTGCTTGTCTTTGGACAGACTATCTATTGTGTAATTCAATCCACTGACATTCAACATGTTAAAACGGTCGCTAGAACTTTTCTCATCAAGATCCACGTGATTTATGGCTTCCAGATCGACATTGAGAGTATATTTGTCAAAATAGCTCTTGGCATGCGGCTTCTTGATGTTTTCCTTCGGATCTTTGCTGAAGATTTCTTCATAATAATGACCATTAAATAGCACCAATTGGAGAATATTTGATTTTTTGCTACTGATCAACTCCCCTTTTTCAGCAATGATCACCTTATAATTTCCAGCACGTTTTGATTCCTTTAAGTGCATGACCACCTTTTCAAGAAATTGACCTCGATCTCCAGTTTTTTTATCTACTTTAATGTTGAAGGGACCTAGTTCATTGAATTGTCCTGCGGCAATGGCCATCGCTGGTTTTAACTGGGCAATGTTTTTACGAAGGTTATAGGAGTTGTATTCGGCCCACGGGATGACATTGTTCGCAAAAAAGAAAGTCATGATAGCAAGGCCAACTATGAATACGCTCAAACCTCGCATGGCGCGTTGCAAAGAAATTCCGGTGGATTTCATAGCGGCGAACTCATAGTTTTCAGCGAAACTGCCAAACACCATAATGGATGCCAATAAGATGGTCAATGGCAATACCAATGGCAATAATTTTGGCATAAAATAGAGCAGAAATCTGCCAACAGTCATCATGTCTAAATCTTTTCCGGCCAATTCGCTGATATAAAGCCAAACCGTCTGTAAAACAAAAATGAGCATGAGTATCACAAACACGCTCAAAAATGTTTTTAAATAGGTGGTAAGTATGTATCGATCTAATATTTTCATCCATATTCCTGCGAAGGCAGAAATCTCTTATTTATTCAAAATCATTGAAATGAAAGTATTTACAAATCGTCTGGAACCTATAAATTAGTCCAACTTATTGATATAATACCCTTTATATTTATTTTTGTCAAAGGTAAATAGGGTCTTGGAAATTGGTTCGTTGGTTTTAAAAGAATTAACAGTCAGTGTGGTGGTTGTACCGTTTTTACCTGTTT
>JBDSFP010000221.1:0-2881 GCA_039919415.1 Aquaticitalea sp.
ACCAAAGTACACTTACCGAACTTGCATCAAGAGACGTAAAAGCTGACAATTGGTTGAATAAAGTTGGTGCTTGGGTCAGTGATTTGTTCATTATAAGGGGATTTGGTATTGCTTCGTTTATTTTTGCTGGTTTAATCTTCGTTTCAGGAATTTATGTTACGCTCGATCTTAAAAAAACTAAACTGATAAAACATTGGATTTGGGGAACTTTGATTGTTATTTGGTTGTCCATTTTCTTTGGGTTTTTTGCCCATAAATTCGGGTCACTTGGTGGCACAATCGGTTTTGAAATGAACAGTTTTTTTCAGGATTATATTGGCGTCATCGGGACGTCGCTCCTATTGCTTTTTGGATTGATTGCCTATTTTGCGATTCGCTTCAAGCTGAATGGACAGCATTTTGTGGAATTGTTCAAATCGGCAAAAAGAGATTTAAAAGACGAATATAAATTAGATAATGAAGATGCGGGATATGTGGCTCTCGATAATGATCTGACTGCTGAGGCAGATGATTTCAAATCGGCTTTTGATCTGACTCCCATTAAAACAGAGCGAACGATAGAAAAGCATTCCAAACCACCATTGGAAATCAAACCCAAAGAGTTAGTGATTGAACCTCCAAAAGATCTTGAAAGTGAAATGGAAATCGAAGTGGAGCAAATCTCCGAAGAAGCTTCTGAAACTGACAATCTATCCAATAAATTGGTCGCCGATTTTGGATTGTTCGATCCTACTTTGGAGCTGAGCAAATATCAATTTCCTCCTTTGGATCTGTTGAAAAAATACGATTCCGAAAGCATAACCATCAATCAGGAGGAACTCGAAGAAAATAAAAATAAGATCGTTGAGACATTAAACAATTACAATATCGGTATTGCCAATATCAAGGCAACGATTGGCCCTACGGTTACCTTATATGAAATCGTTCCCAATGCTGGTGTGCGTATTTCTAAAATCAAAAACTTGGAAGACGATATCGCATTATCATTGGCGGCATTGGGAATACGTATCATCGCTCCCATTCCTGGAAAAGGAACGATTGGAATCGAAGTACCAAATAAAAATGCGACGATAGTTTCGATGCGTTCGGTTATTGCCTCTCAAAAATTCCAAAAATCCGAGATGGAATTACCTATCGCTTTTGGGAAAACCATCAGTAATGAAACGTTTGTGGTCGATTTGGCAAAGATGCCGCATTTATTGATGGCTGGAGCTACAGGACAAGGAAAGTCCGTTGGTTTGAATGCTGTGTTGACATCGCTATTGTACAAAAAACATCCAGCGGAAGTAAAATTTGTATTGGTGGATCCGAAAAAAGTAGAATTGACTTTATTCAATAAAATTGAGCGTCATTATCTGGCGAAACTGCCAGACAGCGAAGAGGCCATAATCACTGACAATACAAAAGTGATTCATACATTGAACTCGTTGTGTATCGAAATGGATAACCGTTACGAAATGCTGAAAAATGCTTTGTGCCGGAATATTAAGGAATACAATGAAAAATTCAAGGCTCGAAAGCTCAATCCCAACGAAGGACATCAATATTTGCCATACATTGTGTTGGTGGTTGATGAATTTGCAGATTTGATCATGACAGCTGGGAAGGAAGTGGAAACTCCCATTGCGCGTTTGGCACAGTTGGCCCGTGCGATTGGCATACATTTGATCATTGCCACACAGCGTCCATCCGTAAATGTCATTACTGGGATTATAAAAGCCAATTTTCCAGCACGTATTGCTTTTAGAGTGACTTCAAAAATTGATTCAAGAACCATTTTGGACAATTCGGGCGCAGACCAATTGATAGGTCGGGGAGACATGCTTTTCACTCAAGGGAATGAGCTGACACGGATTCAATGTGCATTCGTTGATACACCTGAAGTTGAATCTGTTACGGAATTTATTGGAGGACAAAAAGCCTATCCGGATGCGTATCTCCTGCCAGAATATGTAGGCGAAGATAGTGGCACAAATCTTGATATAGATATTGCGGACAGAGATAAGCTGTTCAGGGAAGCTGCCGAAGTAATTGTGACGGCACAACAAGGTTCTGCTTCCTTATTGCAACGTAAATTGAAATTGGGTTATAATAGAGCTGGTCGTTTGATCGATCAATTGGAAGCTGCTGGCATTGTCGGCTCTTTCGAAGGTAGTAAGGCCAGACAGGTTTTGGTACCGGATTTGGTTGCTTTAGATCAGTTGTTGGCCAATGAAACCATCTAAAAACTAAAAACAATTATCATGAAATATATACTGATTACATTCATCCTTTTAATTTCTTTTTCAAACCAGGCACAGGATGCCGAAAAAGCCAAAGCCCTTTTAAATGAAGTAAGCCAAAAAGTAAAGAGCTACGATAATATTAGCATCGATTTTAAATACGTGTTGAAAAACACGAACGAAAATATCAATCAGGAAACGCGAGGCGACGTGGTCATTGAAGGGGAGAAATACCTTTTGAATATCCTCGGTGTGACCCGGATTTTTGACGGAAAAACTTTATACACCATCAATCCCGAAGATGAGGAAGTGACTATTTCGAAAGACAATACGGATGATGAAGGTTCAATTACTCCAAGCAAGATGCTTTCCTTTTATAAAAATGGATACACTTACAAAATGGATATCATCCAAAACGTCAACGGTCGAAAAATACAATACATAAATCTGAATCCGATTGATGCCAATTCGGAAATCAAACATGTATTGCTCGGAATCGATGCACAGACAAAGAATATCTACAACTTGATAGAAACAGGTAAAAACGGTACAACCACCACACTGACTGTTAATTCTTTTAAAACCAACGAACCAATTTCCAAGACCCTATTTACCTTTGACAAAAATAAATATAAAGGGTATTATATCAATAAGTTGGA
>JBDSFP010000381.1:0-3839 GCA_039919415.1 Aquaticitalea sp.
CTTATTTTGTAAGGTTTATCACTAATGTAGGTTTTTTGAAAAATTTGCTTTCATCATTGCCTTATTAGCTACTATTTTAAATAAAATACTTTCCATTAATTTTTCTGGATGGCTCGTCGCAGGAATAGCAAACTCAAACCACTCCTGCAAAGGTTTGTCGAATCCAACCTTATTCAAATAACTATTCAATGCCCGATTCAATCCATCAGTATATTTAGGATGGTCAGCGCCCAGTGGATCTTCATGGTATAAATCGTTTTGGGCAAAGCCTTCAAAAGCAGGTCCTGTAATGTGAATGCCAAAATCTTTAGGGTTCTTCCCAATCGGGCTATGAACTGTGGTTGTGAAGAGGTGCCAAAAAGCGGACTGGATGCAGTTGCGTTCAAACAATTGCCTCACAATTTCGAGCGAATCAATGGTTTCTTGTTCGGTCTCGGTAGGAAATCCATACATAAGATAGGCATGCACCATAATGTTGTTTTGAGAAAAATGATGTGTCACTCTCGTCACTTGTGCGATGTCCACGCCTTTTTTCATCTTTGCCAATAAGCGGTCTGAAGCAACTTCCAGTCCGCCAGTCACGGCAATACAACCTGATTTTGCCATGAGCTGACACAAGTCGAAGTCGAATGTTTTTTCGAATCGAATGTTCGTCCACCAAGTGATGGAGACATTCCGTTCTATCAATTTGTTGGATAAGGCTCGTAGCATTTTGGGCGGCGCAGCTTCATCCACAAAATGAAACCCTGTGATGCCTGTATCCTTAATTATTTTCTCGATTTTATCTACTAAATCGTCTGCCGTGGTGTTTTGGTAATTGCCGATATAATCCAAGCTGACATCGCAAAACGAACATTGTTTCCAATAGCAGCCATGGGAAATGGTGAGTTTGTTCCATCTAAAATCTGTCCACATACGATGCATGGGATTGACCACATCCAAAAAAGACACATATTTTTCAAACGGCAACCCGGAATAATTGGGTGCGGGCAGGTGCTTGTGATGGTAGATAGTGTTTGGGATGAGGTTTTTGAAAACGACTTGGTTGTTCTCAAGGATGAAGGTGCGTTCGAGTTGGTTGACGTCTATTTTACCTTCGAGATACCTGACGATTTTTAGGAGGGGTGCTTCGCCATCATCCAACGAGATGAAATCTATGAATTCGAATATTCTTGGGTCTGTGAGGGAGCGCAGCTCTGTGTTGCAATAGCCGCCGCCGAAAGCGATGTGGATATTGGGAAACAATTGTTTGATGAATTGGGAACAGCGTAGGGCTGCGAAGAGATTCCCTGGAAAGGGAATGGTGAAGCAGACGAGGTTTGGGCTATGTTCTTCAATTTTGGTTACCAAAATGTCAAGCATTTGTTCTTCGATGCTGGTGGGTTGGTAGCTCAAGAATTCATCTATCTGGTCGAAACTGCTTGCGGAGGTTGCTATCTGTTCGGCGTATTTTGTGAAGGCGAAAAACTCATCGACATTGGCTTGGATAAAATCGCCTATTTCTTCAATGAACAGCGTTCCATAATGTTTTGCTTTGTCCATGATGCCGAGGTCTCCAGCTTCCCATTTAATTTCAGTATTGACCTTTGACAATCGATGTCCTGATGGTAAAAAATCAGGTTTCAGTAGTTTATGTGCCGTTTCAATATCCTGCTTTTGGAGAAATCCAATAACCACATCAACCCTTGTGATGTAGTGGTCTTTCATCGCTAGAACTTCAGAATACTGATTGTTTTCAAATCCTTCTGCTTCTTTAAATATTTCGCGCAGAAAATCGCTTGAAAAAATCGCGGTAAACAATTCAATACTCAAATCGCAATGGGCAACAGAAATGTCGTGCTCTTCCAGAAACCCTTTGAGGTAAGCAGATGCGGGATACGCGGAATTTAACTGCGTGAAGGGTGGGGTGATGAAAAGGATTTTGGGTTGCATGATGCAAAGATAGAATTCTATACGAAATGAGACGTAAGACCTTCCCGATAGTTATCGGCACTAAAAGACTTAAGATATAAGATTTGCTTTTTATAAATTTCTATATTTGTAAGTAAAACTAGTGACTTTCAAGTATCAAAAAGACGTGAAAGTCATACCTCTTACTGCAATAAAACCAGAACATCTTTTTTAAGAAAAATCGAAGCATCAGGCAGTGATGAGGACTAATTCTTAGGTTCTGATGAAGGTATCAATAAATTCATTGAAAGTCCTGAACACAGAAAAAATAAAACCACGCGCACGCAATTAATTTACAAAGGAAATAAATGAAGATTTAAACTGAATAACTCTATTGCTACGGGCATACACTCAAAAATAATCCTAAAATGATTGGGTCCATTTGTTTGTGGCACTTTTGAAGACTGCAAAATAGCAGAAGTTGAATAAGAATTAGGAATAGATGAACGATTAAAGACAATAGATTTGTTTTAATAAAACAATTAATGAGTATCTTGTTACACTTATAACGAGTTGTAAATCATATAATACAGACCCAATAACGGTGAAGTTTAATTTTTGAAACGGATATAAATTTACTTACTATGCAAATAACTATACTTGGTTCTACCGGACAGGTAGGCAAAGCTGTTCTTATAAAAGCTTTAAATTCAGGCTATCAAGTTAAAGTTCTAGTTAGGACCCCAGAAAAACTTGACGCACTAAAAGAAAAAGTGGAAATTGTAAAAGGAGACCTTTTGGATGCTTTATCTGTTGAAAAAGCGCTTTACGGAAGCAAGGTTGTTATTAATGCTGCAGGTGGAGTAAAAGAACCTGATCAGTTTAAAAAATTTCAACAAATAGGAAAAATATTAGGAGAGAAAATGAAAAAGCAAGGAATAACAAGACTTATTAGCATTTCAGGAGCAGTTTCGACTCTTCCGGGTGAAAAACTGGACTTTAAGAGAAAGATTATGAAGATATTTGTTGGCCTGTTCTATAATCAAATGAAACAAGCACAAGACGCATTATTACCGACAATTGTAGAGCTTAAATATATTGATTGGACATTTGTCCGTGCAGCAATGATTTCTAAAAATCCTGGTACAGGTGAAGTATTAGCTGATGATAAAAAGATGCCTGGCACGAAAATAATGCTAGAGGATTTAGGACAATTTATAGTTGAACAAATAACATCTACAGATTGGATAAAAAAGGCTCCACTAGTTGCATCTAAAATAAGTTAATATTTGATACTGCAAACAATGAGTCGTTTATAAGCCCTTGCTGGGTATGTTGCTCTCTAGACCGCTCAAAAAACATTCAACCCAAACATAAACGCATCACTCTGAAAGCCACGCTCGTAAAACATCAAAGTGATAACCGAATTGATCATTTTGTCTTTTTGATTAAAAGCTGAATGAAATGACTTTAGAAGTTCGCAAACTAGAATTTATACAAGAATTTTTGAAAATTCAAAATGAAGAAGTGATTTCTAGTCTTGAAAACATTCTGCACAATGGAAATAAGTACGCTGACAATCAAGATTTCACGATTATGTCCGTTGAAGAATATAATGAAAGTAACGACAAATCCATGAGCGATTCAGAAAATGGACGACTTATTAAGGTTGACGAATTAAAAGCCAAAATAAATAAATGGGGTTAGAAATCTATTGTATGGAACTAATTTCCAAAATAAAACTTCGACCTTCCCACTTCAAGCTTCGTGCTTCCAAACTTCTAAAAGAACTTCAACCCAAACAGCCACGCATCACTCTGAAAGCCACTTTGGTATGAACGCACATAATCCAAGCGTAGAAATCGAAATTTCCCCCAACCAATATTATCAAGTCCAACAGAGAACTCTTGATACGGTTTGTTATCTGGCGTTGCCAAAGCATGAGCTCC
>JBDSFP010000439.1:0-5266 GCA_039919415.1 Aquaticitalea sp.
GCGCAGACCATCCGTAAACAAAGCCAAATCCACACCTGCGTGTCCTTTTTTCTTGCTCGTATTTTCAATGGCCGCCAATTGGTCTTCAAATATCGATTTTGAATCGTATAACAACCTTCCAATTAAGGTACTTTTCCCGTCATCGACGCTTCCAGCTGTTGTAAATCTTAATAATTGATTATTGTCTAACATAAATATGAATTAAAAATACCCTTGTCGCTTCCTGTCTTCCATTGCTGATTCAGAACGTTTGTCATCACTCCTATTACCCCGTTCGGTCTGGCGCATCCCAGAAACCTCATCAACGATTTTTTCGAGGGTATCGGCTTCCGATTCTATTCCGCCAGTAATTGTAATATCTCCAAGGGTTCTAAAACGGATTCGTTTTGAAACCACTTTTTCATGATCTTCCAACTTCAAAAATTCTGAATTGGGAATCCAGGAATCTTGGCGCCACACAACCTCCCTTTGATGTGCAAAATATAAAGAAGGAATAGCCAAATTTTCTTTTGTAATATAATTCCAGACATCCATTTCCGTCCAATTACTAATAGGGAATGCTCTAAAATGTTCTCCTTGAAAATGTTTGCCATTGAAAATATTCCACAATTCTGCACGCTGGTTTTTGGGGTCCCATTGGCCAAAATCATCTCTATGCGAAAAAAATCGTTCTTTGGCACGTGCTTTTTCCTCATCACGTCTCCCACCTCCAATGGCGCAATCTACTTTGTGATTTTCGATAGCATCCAAAAGGGTTGTGGTTTGAAGTGCATTTCGCGTAGCGCTTTTGCCTTTTTCTTCCGCAACCCGTCCTCCATCGATGGATTCTTGAACGGAACCAACAATAAGATTTAATCCTAATTCTTTAATCAAATCGTCCCTAAATTGTATTGTTTCTGGAAAATTGTGGCCTGTATCGACATGCATCAAAGGAAAAGGAATTTTAGCAGGAAAAAAGGCCTTTCTCGCCAAATGCGTCACCACTATCGAATCCTTACCACCAGAAAACAAAATTACCGGATTTTGGAACTGTGCCCAAACTTCGCGTAATACAAAGATGGCCTCGCTTTCCAATTCGTCTAAATAATTGAGATAATATTTACTCATTGCTAAATTCTAATTTGGGTTTAATATATTCCATAATTTTTATTACTGCTTCGTCTACAGATTGCTTTTCAGTAACAATTTCAATGTCTGGATGTGTTGGAGCTTCATAAGGGGACGAAATACCAGTCATGTTTTTTATTTCGCCATTCCTTGCTTTTTTATACAATCCTTTAACATCACGACGTTCACATTCCTCGACGCTAGTGTTCACATAAACCTCGACAAAATTAACATCTTTAACGATCCTTTTGATGTTCTCGCGGTCTTTTTTGTAAGGAGAAACAAAGGCTGCCAAAACTACCAATCCAGCATCAATCATCAATTTGGAGGTTTCTGCAATACGTCTTATGTTTTCTGTTCTGTCTCCAGGTGAAAAGGTTAAATCATTGTTCAATCCTTTTCTGACATTGTCGCCATCTAGTGTATAGGTTTTTATTCCATTTTTATATAGAGCTTCCTCTACTTTGTTTGCAATGGTGGACTTTCCTGAACCCGAAAGACCGGTAAACCAAAGCAGGAATGAGTTGTGCTTGTTTGACGTCCTTCTATCATTAACAGAAACCTGATATGAATGGGTTGTTATATTTTGGTTCATTGTTCTGATTTTCTTTTTTCTTCTATTCCAAAATCAATATTGTACCAGACTTTTTCATGAAGAAAATAAAGAAGCATTTTTGTGACCATTTCCGTCATTCCTATTTTAAGTCCTGTCATTGGATTTCCTGTAATCAACCAAGCCAAAAGCATGGTGTCCATCGTTCCCAAGATACGCCATGTGATGGTTTTTAGCAAATGTCTTTTATTGCTGTTGGCAATTTGGATTTTAAACCAAAGTCTCTCATGAAAATAATACAGCAACATTTTTGTCACCACCTCAGCCATGCCAATTTTTAGACCCGTAAATGGGTTACCGGAAATGATCCATGACAAAATGATGGTATCGATCGTTCCTATGATTCTCCATGTAATGGCTTTGGCAATATGTCGTTTGCGCGAGTTGTCTTTCATGAGCCAATTTTATTTGTTTTCAACAAGACACATGGAACATACTTATTAGACGTTTTTCCGTTTGAATTAAAATTTGATAAAGGATGTTTCATGATTTTGACACCAAAAACCAAGGGTTTAAAAGATTTGATTTGTTATAAAGCAAAGGTTGATATGTTTCTTTAGAAATCACCTCAATTCCAACAGCATTGCAGATGGCTTGTCCCGCGGCAGTATCCCATTCCATAGTTGGTGCAAAGCGAGGATATACATCGGCATTGCCTTCGGCCAACAAACAGAACTTCAGGGAACTGCCTTTTGAGACGATTTCAACTTCTTTTCCATCAGATTTTAATTCGTCCATAAAGTCCATCGTTTCCTGGCTCATGTGTGAACGGCTGCCTACAACTCTGACAATCTTTGTTGCAGATGATTGAGGTTGCAATGGTTGAGCGATTTCCAAAACTGTTTCAATGGTCGTATCATGGGATTTTAGTTCAGCCTTGAAAGCCTTTTTATTGCTAACATCGGCGAAATATAGAACTTTTGTAGCTGGTACATAAATGACTCCCAATTGGGGTTTTTGGTCTGTAATCAGAGCTATATTAACAGTGAATTCGCCGTTGCGTTTAACAAACTCTTTGGTTCCATCCACGGGATCAACAACCCAACATGTCGTCCAATTTTTTCTTATGGAATAGTCAGTTTGCTTGTTTTCTTCACTGATTATTGGAATATTAGTTGGCCGGAGATGCGAATTGATGATATCGTTTGCCTGTTTGTCGGCTTCCGTCAAAGGCGATTTGTCTTCCTTTAACTTGACATCAAAAGGCGAATCATAAATTTTCATGATGACATTCCCGGCTTCCAAGGAAGCTCTAATTGCTAGTTTTAGATGATCATTTATCATGGAGATACCAATTATAGATTGTTTTTAAACCTTCGTCTAATTCCACGGAATGCTTCCATCCCAAACCATGAAGCTTTGAGACATCTGTAAGTTTTCTCATTGTCCCGTCGGGTTTGTCTGTATTAAAAATGAGTTCTCCTTTAAAACCGATCAGTTCTTTTATTTTATGTGCCAACTCCATAATGGATACTTCCTTTCCTGTACCTATATTGATGTGTGTGTTACGGATTTCCATATGTCCCTTCGGATAGGTGTCCTTAAAATCACGTTTTTCCATAATGAACACACAGGCATCTGCCATGTCTTTAGACCATAAAAATTCACGTTTGGGAATCCCTGTTCCCCAAATTTCAACACTGTTTTCAATAACTCCAAATGTTGACAAATAGGCTTTTGCTTCTTCAATGGTCTGAAATTTTGTATCATTTAACACGTCGTCAAATCGCGATTCGTTGAGCATTTTTGCCAAATGGATTTTTCGGATCATTGCTGGCAGCACATGTGATTTTTCTAAGTCAAAATTATCATTCGGTCCATAGAGATTCGTTGGCATTACTGAAATGAAATTGGTGCCATACTGCAAATTATAACTTTCGCACATTTTAACCCCAGCTATTTTGGCGATGGCGTACGGTTCGTTGGTGTATTCCATAGTATCCGTCAATAAATACTCTTCCTTCATTGGTTGCGGTGCATTTTTTGGATATATACAGGTACTTCCCAAGAAAAGCAATTTTTTAACGCCGTGAAGATAGCTCTGATGGATGATGTTATTCTGAATCATCAAATTATCGTACATGAAGTCCGCACGATAGACATTATTGGCTATAATGCCCCCTACTTTAGCGGCCGCCAAGAATACATACTCCGGTTTTTCAGTATTAAAGAACGTGGAAACATCCAACGTATTTGTAAGGTCCAATTGATGGTGTGTGCGTGTGACGATATTGGTATAACCTTTGTCATCAAGATTTTCCAATAAAGCACTACCAACAAGTCCTCTGTGTCCTGCAACGTAAATTTTGGAATTTTTTTCCATGGCTTTATTCGAAGTAGTTTTTTATCTCGTAGCCATTATCCTTTAAGAACTGCTGTTTTTTCATCAACTTCAGATCGCTGGTCATCATATCTTCAACCAAGGCCGCCAAATCATATTTTGGAACCCAGCCCAATTTGTTTTTTGCTTTGGAGGCGTCTCCTATCAAAAGATCGACTTCTGTGGGTCTGTAATAGGCTTTATCGACCGCAACTACTACCTTACCGATTGACAATTGATATTCAGGGTTTTGGCATGCTTTGACAACGCCTTTTTCATTGATACCATCTCCTTTAAATTCCAGTTCAATACCAACATGTTTAAAGCACATTTTTACAAAATCCCTGACTCGAGTTGTTTTTCCTGTGGCGATGACCCAATCCTCTGGCTCGTCGGCTTGAAGGATCATCCACATCATTCGAATATAATCCTTGGCATGTCCCCAATCTCGCTGGGCATCCAAATTTCCCAAATAAATTTTATCCTGTAATCCAAAAGCGATTTTTGAAGTCGCTCGTGTAATTTTACGTGTTACAAATGTTTCCCCTCTAATCGGCGATTCGTGATTGAAGAGGATGCCGTTGCAAGCATAAATATTATAAGCTTCGCGGTAATTGACCGTAATCCAATATGCATACATTTTTGCAACTGCATACGGACTTCTAGGATAAAAGGGCGTAGTTTCTGTCTGTGGGACTTCCTGAACTTTACCATACAATTCGGAAGTTGATGCCTGATAGATTCTTGTTTTTTTCTCCAGGCCAAGTATTCTAACCGCCTCCAAAAGTCTTAAGGTTCCCAATCCATCCACATTTGCTGTATATTCGGGAATTTCAAATGAGACGTGTACATGGCTCATCGCCGCCAAATTGTAGATTTCGTCAGGTTTTATTTCCTGGATGATACGTATCAGATTGGTACTGTCGGTCAGATCTCCATAATGGAGTACAAAATTACGATGGTCTTCGTGTGGATCTTGGTATAAATGATCTATTCTATCAGTATTGAATAGAGATGATCTTCTTTTAATACCATGAACTATATATCCCTTTTTTAAAAGAAATTCACTTAAATAAGCACCATCTTGTCCTGTAACACCCGTTATTAACGCTACCTTTTGTTGCATTGTTATTCTTTATTTATAATTTGAATTTGAAAATTTTTCAAATTAGACCTGTTTTGACTTTGTTTTAAGCTTGCAAATGTAGTGGTTTTGTTACAAACAT
>JBDSFP010000462.1:0-5715 GCA_039919415.1 Aquaticitalea sp.
ATTTAAATGTGTTCAATTGTATCTATTTGTAAAGCTCTTTGTTTATTTTCAATAACAGATTTCTGGTAAGCTCAATTCCCTTTTCCTCGCTAATATTGCTCCCTTCAAATTCCACCCCCACAAATCCGGTATAGCCGGCATCTTTGACAATCTTAATTAATCGCGGAAAGTCCAAGGTGGTTTCATTACCTTCTGCATCAAAATCATAAGACTTGGCACTGACCCCTTTAGCATAGGGCATCATTTCTTCCACACCTTTGTACCTATCATATTCATCAATGCATTTTCCATCCCAATTTTTCCCGCTGTCACGTTTCACACAGAAATTACCAAAGTCGGGCAGGGTCCCGCAATTGTCCATATTTATATTTTTCAATACCCTTACCAAAAGTTCGGAGTTCGAAGAAAATCCGCCGTGATTTTCCACAATGACGTTGATGCCTTTTGATTGACCGTATTCTGCCAAAGGCTTTAGACCCAAGGTAGCATTTGAAATCCATTCGTCTTGGTTATCTGAACCAAATAGATTAACCCGAATTGAATGGCAGCCCAAAAATTGCGCCGCATCCACCCATTTCTTATGGTTTTCAAAGGCCTGTTTCCGTTCCTTTTCATCGGAGGCTGCCAGATTCCCTTCGCCATCGATCATGATCAAAACATTTTTGACACCATGTACATCACTTTTGGCCTTTAGACTGTCCAGAAGGGATGCCATTCCCATGGATTCCAACTTTTTCGCATAAAGTGTCGATACATATTCAATCCCCTCAAAACCCATGTCCTTGGCTTTTTCGGCAAAGTCTAGAGGGTCCAGCGAATCGTTTCCGATCGCTCGGTGAAGAGACCATTGCGCCAATGAGAGTTTTAATATGTGTTCTTTGTCCTCGTTATGGACTTGCTCCAGATTAGGCTTTGTGGTATTGTCCTTGCATCCGGAGAAGAGGGTTGCGGCAAGAAAAAACAAACTTAAGGGTATAAAAATCCTTTTGGTCATGAGGGTTTTGGATTTATTTTAGTAATTAAAAAAAATAAAGTATGATGAAAATACTAAATTTTTTTCAAAATATTGCTAAATTGATTAAGTTTAGATTATAAATATACAATGCATAATTAATTAAGACCTTTCCCTTTCATTATGGGTTGCCGTGATGGTCTGAAATAGAAATTACAATATGGTAAAGGGAGATTACGATGCTATAGTCATCGGCACAGGAATTAGCGGTGGCTGGGCGGCAAAGGAATTGTGTGAGAATGGATTGAAAACCTTGGTACTTGAAAGGGGTCGCATGGTCAAACACGGGGATTATCCCACAATGCACAATGATCCCTGGGACACCGAACTTCGTGGCACCACCACAGTCGAGGAACAGAAACGACAGGAAAAGCAGGCCAGAACGGGCTACACTACTTCCGCGGGTAGCAAACATTGGTTCGTGGACGATATCAAGCATCCCTATAACGAGACCAAGCGTTTCGATTGGATGCGGGGCTATCACGTGGGCGGCCGCTCCCTCACTTGGGGCCGCCAGAGTTACCGCTTAAGCAATCTGGACTTTACCGCCAATCTTAAAGATGGCAACGGTGTGGATTGGCCCATCCGGTACAATGATATTGAGCCATGGTATGCCTACGTCGAAAAATTTGTCGGAATCAGTGGTGAAGCACTGGGAATCCCACATCTGCCAGACAGCATTTTTTCGCCGCCCATGGAATTGAACTGTGTGGAAGAAGAATTCAAATCCAAGCTTGCCCGTAACTACGAAGATCGGTTATTAACTATCGGAAGGGTTGCCAATATTACCGGTGACCTTACCCATAAAGGCAGGGGTAGCTGTCAGTTTAGAGACAGATGTATCAGAGGCTGTCCTTACGGTGCCTACTTTAGCAGTAATGCTTCCACTCTGCCTGCTGCGGAACATAGCGGCAATATGACCTTACGTCCAAATTCAATTGTCCATGAAATCATATATGACGATAGGTTAAAAAAAGCAACCGGGGTCAAAGTGATCGATGCCGAGACCAAGGAAAACCATTTTTTTAGTGCTGATATCATCTTTTGCTGTGCTTCGACCATCCCAACAGCGTCCATCTTGATGCAATCCAAATCGGAACGTTTTCCAAATGGCCTGGGCAATGATTCGGGGGAATTGGGACACAACATTATGGACCACCATATAGGGGCAGGCGCCAACGCTATGGTAGACGGGTTTGACGATAAATATTATATGGGACGGCGCCCGAACGGCATCTACATTCCGCGATTCCGGAATTTAGGAGATGCCGCCACCGAGCGCAAGGACTTTGTAAGAGGTTACGGGTATCAGGGGGGCGGCGGTCGCTTCAGCATTTCCGAGCATGTTGCGGAGGTGGGATATGGTGAAAAATTCAAAGAGGCGATCCTAGAACCTGGACCATGGAGCATGGGTATCATGGGCTTTGGGGAGTGTCTGCCCTATCATGACAACAAAATGACCTTGGATTACAATCTGTTGGATGAATGGGGCCTGCCGACAATTACCTTCGACGCGGAATGGAAGGAAAACGAACTGCTCATGCGCGAGGACATTAAGCAACAAGCTTCAGAAATGCTTGAAAAGGCAGGATTTAAGGACATCATGACCTATGATGTCAGAGAAGCGATGGGCATTGGGATTCATGAAATGGGAACCGCACGGATGGGTCGGGATCCAAAAACTTCCGTATTGAATGCCAACAATCAAGTGCACGGCGTGCCGAACGTATATGTTACCGATGGGGCCTGCATGACTTCCGCGGGCTGCCAAAATCCGTCGTTGACCTATATGGCATTGACCGCTCGGGCTGCAAATCATGCCATTGAACAATTCAAATCTAATAAAGTATAATCATGAACAGACGAGACGCACTAAAAAACTTGGGGCTATCTCTAGGATATATGGTTGCCACGCCAACACTTTTAAACATGCTTCAAAGTTGTACTTCGCAACCAGAAAAGTGGACCCCAGTATATTTTTCGGATAAGCAGGCATATGTTCTTCAGAATTTAGTGGACTTGATTTTACCAAAAACGAAGGATGTTCCTGGGGCACTGGATGTCAACGTACCCCAATTCATCGATCTATACATTTCAAAAACGGCCAGCGACGAACAGAAAGGGATTTACAAGACCGGTCTTGACGCGGTAATTGATGAACTTGGCGTTCCTAGCGTGGAGCCTTTCACTTTGGAAACAGAGAGTTTTGATAAAATCTTATCCAAATATTTAAGATTGACTAAGGCCGAAAGATTGTCCTACGTCAAACAGGAAAACATCATTTTTGAATTCTTGATCAACCTACGCGATCAGACGGTGTGGGCTTATAAATCTAGCCAGGAGATTGGTAAAAATGTTTTGGCATATGACCCAGTCCCAGGCCAACAAAATGGATGTGTTTCTTTGGAAAAAGCTACAGGTGGAAGGGCATGGTCGCTTTAAAATAAAGCACCGCAACTGGATAACTCAAAACTAAATTATTATGGAACAATGTGTTGAATACCGAGAATTTATAATTCCTTTGACACCAAATAATTCTCAAAGTTCATCCCTTTAAAGTTTTTCATCTGTTTCTTTTCCACATCATAATATTGATTTTCAAAAAAAGGAAGTGCAGTAATGCTGACATCCGATTTTATGATCTCGAAACCTTCGGAAATGACTTTAGATTCGATAATGCGCATCAAGTGTGTACCAACGCCTTTATGCTGAAAATCCTTATGAACGAATAACCCATCAAAATAATAGCCCTTGGTCAAATAGGCGAAACCGACAATCATTTCGCGATATTCAGCAATGATGAAATATGAAGTTTTGATGCGCTCTTCCCATTTGTGAATATCATTCGCACCAGAAGACCATACACTGATTTGCTTCTCGGAATAATCCCTTGAGTTGATATGCACAATCGTGTCACGAAATAGTGAAGTAATGTCAGGAATATCTTCTAATGTTGCTTGCCTAATATTTATATCCATGATGATGGTTTGAAAATGGAGTTGAAGTTGAAACTGAAAACTGCGACTGAAAACTGAAAACTGCCTACTGCAGACTGCAAACTATTCTACGAATCGCCACCAAGTTCGTCATCAACTTTTCCAGATAATCCAGATGCAACATATTGGCACCATCACTTTTGGCGTTGGCTGGGTCAAAATGTGTTTCAATGAACAAACCATCGATATTATTGACAACACCTGCTCTCGCAATGGTTTCGATCATGTCGGGTCTTCCACCTGTGACACCCGAACTTTGATTGGGTTGTTGTAAAGAATGGGTTACATCAAGAATGGTGGGTGCATATTCCCGCATCGTCGGAATCCCTCTAAAATCTACAATCATATCTTGGTAGCCGAACATCGTTCCTCTATCGGTAATCCATGCTTTATCGTTTCCAGCGTCTTTCACTTTTTGTACGGCATGCTTCATCGATTCAGGACTCATGAATTGTCCTTTTTTCAAATTAACAACCTTTCCAGTATCCGCGGCAGCGATAACCAAATCCGTTTGTCTCACTAAAAAAGCGGGAATCTGCAATACATCCACATATTCGGCCGCCATCGCGGCATCCGAAATTTCATGAATGTCAGTAACCGTTGGAATGTCAAAAGTTTTAGAGACTTTTTGAAGAATTTTCAAAGCTTTCTCATCGCCAATACCTGTAAAACTATCGATGCGACTTCTATTGGCTTTTTTGAAACTTCCTTTAAAAACGTAAGGAATTTGAAGTTTATCGGTAATTCCAACTACTTTTTCAGCAATTCGTAAAGCCATTTCTTCGCCTTCAATGGCGCAAGGCCCAGCAAGTAGAAAAAAATTATTGGAATTGGTATGTTTCAGTTTTGGAACGTCGTTGAGAGTCATTTGATTTTCTTTTTAAGACTGCAAAGTTAAGAAAAAATCGAGTGTCATGGATGAAGGCCAAACTCAATTGTAAACTCAACCGACCTATCAAACGGCATTAAGTCCTTTAGCCTAATAGCACAACTTAGTCTTGGCTCTTGGTTCCTGAATACGAAGTGGTCTTAAATCAAATTAAAACGCTTTTTTAATACTATTCCTTATCATCCAAAGTGCCATCACAAAGTTTCCGATCACGAAAAACCCGCCCAAAATCAGAAAGCGTTTGGTTTCATAGGATAGTTTGACAATATTTAGAATATCAAATAAATAGGCCAAAATCATATAGGATGAAAGACAGACAAAGATAATTCCCAAGGAGAAATTGAGTTTTTCATTCGGTTTGATCAATTGCCACACAAATGGAATGCCAAACAATAAAATTGGATAGGCTCTAACTCCTTCAATTTTATTTATATCAGTGAACCAATATACAATCACTGCCAAAAAGTAGAAATAAGGTGTGAATTTAGAAAATTTGCTAATCGTTTGCATCTGTAAAAATTTTATGGTTACAGGTGTAAAATCACCAATTAGTTAGGAAGGTTGGTGGGGTTGGCTATTTACTCTTAATGAAATATAAGAACGAAAGTTACTTCCAGAAAGTACAAAATCAATTAACAATAACATAAAATTAACTAAATCACTAGCGCATTATCAATATTATATTGTTGATAATCAGTTTTATACAAAAAATGATTTAGTTTCACTAGCTTACAAAGCATCACGTAAAGAATTCCCTGATAAGTTGCTTATTTACAAAGCATTTTAATGTACCTTTGCACGCTTAAAATAAGGCATCA
>JBDSFP010000485.1:0-3726 GCA_039919415.1 Aquaticitalea sp.
TTTTAAAAGCAGCGTCAAGCTCCTTTTTTGAGGTTTCAGAATCATTTGTTTGTGCAAATTCAGCAACGTTCTTGTCATTCATATTTTTGTCAGTTGCAGTTTGATTGTTGCAACCTGTGGTTAGAGATCCGACAATTGTGAATGCCAGAAGAATTTTGGAGATTTGTTTCATGTTGTTTGTGATTTTATCATTTTTCTTCCCCAACATTATTTACTTCAATCCAATATCCGTCAGGGTCTTGAAAGTAGAATTGCTTTATTCCATCAGCTCTGGTAGTTATTATATTTTTAATTCCGGGCCAGTCAGAATAAGTAATATTTTTTGCTTCCAATGTTTTGACAAAAGCATCAAAATTGGAAGTTGACAAAGCAAAGTGAACGGCTTTATTTATGGAAACAGGTTCTTTCAATGTAGAGACAAGGTGCAATTCTTTTCCTTCCCCCAAAGAAAACCAGCGGATTCCGTCCATTTCTGTACGGTTTGTAATTTCCTGAAGGCCAAGAATATCTTTGTAAAATTGAGCTGCTTGACCTAGGTCTTTTACTGATAATGCGATATGGTTAAAAGTAAAAGCATTTGTTTCTTGTGCTTGAAGCATTCCAAAAAAGGAAATGGCAATAAAGGATAAGATCATTTTTTTCATAAGAATATTTTTAATTGAAGTTTTTATATTGAAGATACTTTGCAATCTGGCAACCCAAAAAAAACTACTGAATACCATAATTTGAATGTTTTGGAATATCCATTTTTGACAAAATAAATAGTGTTTATACCGAAAGGGCATTTCAATATACTCCCTCGGTATAAACACATTTTTTGAACTATTTTGCTAGAGCGTCGTCATTGTAAATGTCCCTGATGCATAAATATTTTCCATCACGCTTCTCCCAGATAGCCATATATTTCCCTGATTTGACAACTTTGTCAGATGCATCTTTTCGTATTGCAGAACCAATCTCGGTTACTATGTTTTCATCCCCAAATACCTCAATTGTAGTGTAGGAAACAGTTTCGCCCTTAGTTCTTTTATCAAACCCTAAATCCTTTTGGATAGCGGCTTTTCCTTTTGCCATTGGAGCATTGTTTGACATACTTACCGCGTCATCAGAATAAAAAGCGAGAACTCCATTTACATCACGGGCATTATCTGCTCTTTCCCAGGAACTTTCCAAGGCTTGTATTTCAGCTTTTACACTGGCCATATCGGCCTTAATTTCTACTGGTTCTGTCATTGCAGCTGGTTCATCAGCAGTTTTTTTTTCAGGTTGCGTGTTACACCCAATTGTGAAGATAGACATTGCAATGCCTAACGTTGCAAGTTTAAAAAAGTTCGTTGTTTTCATTTTTTTTGAATATTTGGTTTTTTGCCTACTCTGATCGGTTTTCGGCTTGTCCGTACTGTTTTTATTTTATTTATATGTGCCAATTGTTCTCCACCTTCGCAATATTTTTGAGGTCGGAAAATTGCTGAAAAACAAGTTATCTCGCATCCAATCCAAATGTATTTTGAACAGCTTCATACCAACGGTCATCATTTGTAATATTCCAATCTACCCATTCTTCATAGGTCATAGAAGCTCTCCAATGAATGAATGGATGTGCATGTGAACCCGAAGGATGTCTTATTTCAAATAATTACCATTCTTGAAATAAAACGCATGAACAGCTGGAGCATACTGTACATCCAATTCAAAATAGGGACTTAAGGCTCTACTTGCATTGACACCTTAATTGGGTCTATTACTGTATGCTTTTTTTTAAGAGTTTCGGTAGAAGGATCCTTTAAGATAGCTTCAAACTAGTCCATATCGGTAACTTCACAAACCAAAACCACCGAATTTGGATCATCAGCATCTCGAAATGTTTTAAAACTCGAAACTGCAGGAGCAAATACTCTTACCCTGTCTTCATGGCCTTTTAGCCAAGTGTCAAAATTTCCTACTTTGTGTCTGCTTACAATTGTTTTAGTCATAGTTTCTAATATTTAAATGTTTTGCCTACTCTCATCGGTTTTCAGCTTGTCCGTACTATTTTTATTATAATCTGAATAGGGGATTAACCTTTTGAAGCCGAAAATTATTTTTCCCTAGCCCTAAAGGGTAATAATTTTTTCAACCATAATTGTATTTGAGGATTTTTCCGCCCTTTAAGGTTGGGGAAAAGAAAAATCCGGTCTTTTCAGAATTATCCAATCTTCACGTTAATTAATAATCAATATTATAAATACTCTGTTTCCATTATATTCGTAGCATCCGCACTCTTTGTGGTGTTTGTGGCCTATGGCCTAAAAATCATCTATCTCGCATTTAACCCAAAGGTGTTTTGAACTGATGTGTACCATTCATCATCATTGACGGCATTCCAATCCACCCATTCTTCATCCGTCAATGACTTCCGCCATTGAATGAATGGCTCCGCATCTGGCCCTACAGGATGCCTTAATTTCCAAGAGTTGCCTTTTGCGATTTCCAAAATCTTGTCCGCAATCAGTGTTGGCGGTGTTGGAGTCCGAAGCGATGCTGCAAATAATCCTGCCATACGTTTGGAATGTGGATATATTGATGTTTCATCTTCTGAAAGGTTACTGGCCATTTCGGTGTTAGTGATTCCCGGTTCCACAATGGCGACCCTAATATTAAATGGTTTTACTTCTTGGGCCAAACTTTCACTAATGGCTTCAAGGGCATATTTGCTTGCTGCATAAGCACCCAGAGGACTGCTGGAAATATGTCCAGAAACAGAAGCCACATTGATGATACAACCGTTCTTGTTTTTCCGCATTTGAGGTAGCAATGCTTTTGTACAACGAAGCACTCCAAAATAGTTGGTTTCCATGATGGCTTTGAAATCTTCCATTGTCAATTCTTCAACAGAACCATGACGTTCGATTCCAGCATTGTTGACCAAAACATCAATCTGTCCATGTTTTTGATTGATGCCATTGAAACATTCTTTTACTGAAGTATCAGAATCCACATCCATTTCAGAAATATGGATGTCCAGAGATTCATTTTTTATTTTTTGTCTAAAATCGTCAGCTTTTGCTGGATTTCGCATGGTCGCAAATACTTTGTATCCTGCGCGCCCGAATGCCAATGCGGTTTCAAGACCGATGCCTTTGCTTGTTCCTGTGATTAATGCGGTTTTCATTTTATTTTAGTCTTTTTGAGTTTAATGCTCCGAGGTTCTAACTCAATTTTTTTTTGGTCCCGATTGCTATCGGCATGGAATTTCCTTTTTTTGGAATTTGATTTTCTGTTTGGTTAGTGGTGTTATTTCTCCTCTGCGTCGGCCAATTTCTTGGTATCCAAATATTGTTGAAATGCAATTACTTTTCCATCTTTTAATGTCCAAAGGTGCGCCACTTGAACATTGTAAGCTTTGCCACTTTCCTTAAATTTGCCATCATAACGCAAGGTTGCCAACACTTGGTTGTTGCTCAT
The DNA here is from genome assembly GCA_039919415.1 of Aquaticitalea sp. Classification (GTDB taxonomy): domain Bacteria; phylum Bacteroidota; class Bacteroidia; order Flavobacteriales; family Flavobacteriaceae; genus JBPOFM01. The sequence goes on from JBDSFP010000485.1 coordinate 3,445, forward strand.
GTCATGAAGTTCGATGTCTACTAGTTTAAAATACTCGTTATCTGCTCCAATTCTCGCAAATACACCTTTCAAAACGGCGTCTGGACCTATATATGGATTACCATCTGCGTAGCTGTTTCCTTCTGCTTCGTTCCAAACGATGTTGGCATCCATACCACCAAGTACTGTAGGAATATCACTAGCAGCAAATGCTTTATAAAGCGAATCAATAATTCCAACGTTTTCAGGATTGGAGAGTAATCCCAATTGTCCCAAAAAGACTGAATTATCCAAAAAATCCTG
>JBDSFP010000493.1:0-3316 GCA_039919415.1 Aquaticitalea sp.
CCATCAATTTGAGAATAATTTGGACAAACTTGAAGTGTTTTACAATAGTGGCGTTCGCTATATCACGCTCACTTGGAATAACTCCACCCCTTGGGCGACAAGCGCCGCAGATGAAACCAATCCCGAAGGTGCTAAAAACTCCGAAGGAAAAAAAGGATTGACAGCCTTTGGTAAAAAAGTAGTCCATAAAATGAACAGCCTTGGAATGTTGGTGGACATTTCGCACGTCGGAGAGCAAACCTTTTGGGATGTCATCGCCACGACCACCAAACCCGTTATTGCTTCACATAGTTCTGTGTATGCAATTTGTCCTCACAAACGAAATCTAAAAGACGACCAAATAAAAGCGATTGCAAAAAATGGAGGTGTCGTGCAAATCAATTTCAATTCAGGGTTTATTGATCCTAGTGTGGATGCCAGAGAAAATGCATTTCTTGAAAAACACAAAGCCGAAATAGATTCGCTCAAAAATATGGGTGTCAATCAAAATCAAGCTGAAGCAAGAATATACCGAAAATACAGCGATGAGTCAGAGGCGCTTCGTGCTCCTTTTGATTTGGTGATTCAGCACATAGAGTACGTCATCAAATTGGTTGGCGTAGATTACGTGGGAATCGGTTCCGATTTTGATGGCATATTTCTTCCACCTAAACAATTGGATGATGTGACTGATTATCCGTTGATCACTAAAGCGCTTGTGGAAAAAGGTTATAGTGAAAAGGATATTGATAAAATCCTTGGTGGGAATATTTTGAGGGTTTTGAAAGCTAATGAAACCAAATGACATTTTCTATAAAAATGATAATTGACTCGAATTTAAAAATATAACAAACAATAACCTGATGAAAACCAATCCAACTAAAACTCTTCTCTGTACAGGGTTTACTTTAATCTGTTCCATGGCAATGGTCTCGCAAACCTACATCACCAATGTCACAGTTACAGATGTTGAAAACCAGAAAATACTTCCCAATCAAACCGTCGTTATTACGAAGGATTTAATCAGCAACATCCAACCCAGCAAAAAAATAAAAATCCCAGAAAACGCCACAGTCATTGATGGTAAAGGAAAATATTTATCGCCGGGCTTGACCGATGCGCACATCCATTTCTTTCAAAATGGTGGATTGTACACGCGTCCTGATGCGATTGATTTACGAAAATATGCACCTTACGAAGCAGAAATTCAACTCTCAAAAGATGATATGGAACATAAATTAAAAATGTATCTAAAAAGTGGCCTCACCAACGTTATTGACGTGGGTGCCAACTATCATTTACTAAAAGAACGTGAAGATTTTAGAAACAATGATTCCTTGCCATCCATCTTTATTACAGGTCCATTGGCAACGACTTACGAACCACCAGTTTATGAAAACCTAAAGGAAGATGAGCCTTTCAATTTGGTGAAAACTGTGGAAGATGGTATTAAAATGGTCCAAAACGAATTGCCTCTAAAACCTGATTTCATCAAGATTTGGTACATCGTCGGCACAGACGGATTGCCTATAGAAGAAAGCGCACGAAAAAATCTACCAATCGTAAAAGCCATCATCGATGAAGCCCATAAAAACAATCTCAAAGTCGCTATTCATGCTACCGAACGCATCACTGCACAATTGGCGGTTGAAAATGGAGCGGATTATTTGGTTCACAGCGTAGATGACGAAATTCTAAAGCCTGATTTTGTACAATTACTCAAAAAGAACAAAACTGTCGTTTGTCCAACTTTAGTAGTCCATGGTGGATATGAAAAAACATTTGGCCAGACACTCGATTTTTCTGTTTACGATTTAAAAACTGCCGATGCCAAACAATTGGGCACTTTATTGGATTTAAAACATCTGTCAGATACCTTATTCGTCAATAGATACAAATTAGGAGTCAATTCAAAACAATCCTTGGACGCTTGGCACAAAGCCGATTCCATCAGTAAGGTCAATCTTAAAATGCTTTCAGATGCTGGTGTCACGATTGTGACCGGAACAGACGCCGGAAACATTGGCACCATGCATGTCTCTTCTTATCTAAATGAATTAAAACAAATGCATGAAAGTGGCATGAGCAATTGGCAAATACTAACAGCATCCACTCTTAATGGTGCAAAGGTTTTGGATAAGGAAAATGAATTCGGAAGTATTAGTATTGGAAAAAAGGCAAACTTGATTTTATTGGATGCAAACCCAATTGAGAACATCGAAAACGTCACAAAAATCAATCGCGTCATCAATAACGGAATTGTTTTCAATCCCGAAGAAATGCTGAAAGACACACCAGAAGATTTGGCACAACGCCAATTGAATGCTTATAACTATAGAAACATCGATGCCTTTTTGGAACCGTACGCCGAGAATGTAGAGATTTATGATTTTCCTGATAAAATAAAATTCAAAGGCAAAGAATCCATGAGAGCTGGTTATGCCCAAAAGTTTGAAAACTTCCCAAACCTTCATTGCGAATTGGTCAATAGAATCGTTTTGGGCAATACCGTTGTGGACCAAGAACGCGTACAATTTGGTAAGCAAATTGTAGAGGCCATTGCCATCTATCACATTGAAAATGGGAAAATCAAGAAGGTGTTTTTTATTGAAAAAAATTAAATAACCATTTATCTTTTATAAATCTAAATAATATGAAAACTAAAATTTTACTACTCATTCCTTTAGCTTGTTTCTTCTTTGCTTGCAACAATAAACAAGAAACGACAACCATGTCAAAAACATCCGACTGCCAATCTACTTACATGGATTATTCCAATGCCGACGACCAAAAAACAGGTGGCATCAAAATGATTCCCATCACAACACCAAAAGGCACCTTCAACGTTTGGACAAAACGTGTTGGAAACAACCCAAAAATGAAAGTCTTGTTACTTCACGGCGGTCCTGGAGGAACTCACGAAGCTTTTGAGAATTTTGATGGTTATCTTCCCAATGAAGGAATTGAATACTTTTATTATGACCAACTCGATTCTTATTACAGCGATAAACCAAACGATTCCACCCTTTGGACCACAGAGCATTTTGTTGAGGAAGTGGAACAAGTGCGAAAAGCATTAAATCTCGACAAAGACAATTTCTATTTGCTAGGACAATCTTGGGGCGGAATTCTGGCCATGGAATATGCTTTGAAATATCAGGACAATATTAAAGGATTGATTATTTCAAACATGATGGCAAGCATTCCTGCTTATGAAAAATACGCCGCAGATGTTTTGGGACCTCAACTGCCACCAGATGTCTATAAGGAAATTAAGGACATGGAAGCCAAAAAAGATTTTGCCAACCCAAGATATACGGAATTGGTAATGAACAAT
>JBDSFP010000510.1:0-4312 GCA_039919415.1 Aquaticitalea sp.
GATGTACGGGAATTCCGGATGGTATAATGGAAGAACTTCTCCCATGATAGCCCACAGGAATGTGAAGCCAGTTGGGCATCAAAGCATTTTCCTTGCCTCGAAACATAGTGCCGACATTGGTGGCGTGCTCCAAGCTGGAATAAAAATCGGTATAGTCGCCAATCTGCACAGGCAATTGCATTTCGATTTCATCCAAACGGAAACAAACCGTTTCCTTATGTTTTAAATTGTTCTTTAAGGTGTTGTCATTGCTGTCAAAAATTTCCGCAATACGATTTCTGACCGCACGCCAAGTTTTTCTGCCGTCTGCAATAAAATCATTCAATGTGTCTTGAAGAAATATATCATCTGTCAGGGGAATTCCTTCAAAATACCCCAATTGATGCAAGGCGCCCAAGTCAATGGCAGTATCACCGATTCGTGTTCCAATGGTGATGATGTCATCACGCGTCAAAAAGACACCAAACGGAATGTTTTGTATTGGAAAATCCGAATTTTTCCCAACGTGCAGCCACGAGGTCCTATCGGGATTATTTGCAGATAATGGCATAGTTAGAGATATTGAGTTGTTTTGTAATTGGTATCAAACCTACATAATATTTTTAATTTAAAGATAAAAAATAAATTAAAATTCAAGACTTTTTAAGGGATGCGAATTTATCGTTCGATGAAATGAAAAATTTGAATTTTGATGTATTTGAATACTAGTTTTATTATTTTTGGGGGAATTATTAATAACCAAGAGATTTCCTCTGATGAGGGAATGAAAAATATAATTTATGCGACGCGACCAACAGATTTTTGAATTAATAGACGCCGAAAAAGAACGACAACTACAAGGCTTGGAGTTGATTGCCTCCGAAAATTTCGTGAGTGATCAAGTGATGGAAGCCGCTGGTTCGGTCTTGACCAATAAATATGCTGAAGGCTATCCTGGCAAACGTTATTATGGTGGTTGCGAAGTCGTGGATGAAGTGGAACAACTCGCCATTGATAGGGCAAAAACCTTATTTGGTGCATCGTACGTGAACGTTCAACCACATTCTGGTAGTCAGGCAAATACCGCTGTGTATTCGATGTGCTTAAAACCGGGTGACAAAATTCTTGGTTTCGATTTGTCTCACGGAGGGCATTTGACACATGGTTCACCAGTAAATTTTTCAGGGAAATTATATAATCCATCATTTTATGGTGTTGACAAACAAACGGGCTTGATTGATTACGATCATTTGGAGAGCACTGCCAAAAAAGAACAACCAAAATTAATCATTGCTGGAGCATCTGCGTATTCCAGAGATATGGATTTTAAAAAATTCAGGGAAGTCGCTGATAGTGTTGGAGCGATTTTGATGGCGGATATTTCACATCCGGCAGGTTTGATAGCCAAAGGCATTTTGAACGACCCGATGCCACATTGCCACATTGTGACTACAACTACACACAAAACGCTTCGTGGCCCAAGAGGAGGCATGATCATGATGGGACAGGATTTTGAGAATCCCTACGGTTTGAAAACGCCAAAAGGGGAGTTGCGGATGATGTCGTCACTTTTGGATTCCGGCGTTTTCCCAGGGAACCAAGGTGGTCCTTTGGAACATATCATCGCTGCCAAAGCGATCGCTTTTGGTGAAGCCTTGACAGATGGATTCCTCCATTATATGTTGCAAGTAAAAAACAATGCTGCGGCCATGGCGAAAGCTTTTGTGAATAAAGGGTACAACATTATTTCCGGTGGAACCGACAACCACATGATGTTGATTGATTTGAGAAATAAAAATATTACAGGCAAAGATGCCGAACAGGCTTTGGTGAAAGCGGAAATTACAGTCAATAAAAACATGGTGCCTTTTGATGATAAATCGCCATTTGTTACGTCAGGAATTCGTGTGGGAACACCAGCAATTACCACCAGAGGATTGATAGAAAACGATATGGATACGATTGTTGACTTGATTGATCAGGTGATCAACAATTACCAAGATGGATCGAAACTGGAAGCAATAGGAGAGAAGGTTAATGAAATGATGAGTGGGAAGCCTTTGTTTGTCTGATTTAAAAAAAAAGAAAAGATTCAGACCTGTCAGGTTTTTAAAACCTGACAGGTCTTTTTACGTTAATCCTCAAAAATGATATGATGGTAAGCACCCAAATCTGAAGGATTGGATCTAGGCCTTCCTAATATATCTTCAGTAAAAAGTGTTGGCACTGTTACAGTCACTTTTCCTTTAGCGCCAGAATCATCTCCAATCATCATTTGATTGTTGGACTCATCCTTAAAATCTGGATCTTCATTCAAAATAATGTTTTCATACAAAACAGGGTTTGTAAAATCATAATTAGCTCCTGTGAGCACATTATTAGTGTTCTGAAAACGTACTAGGCAATTTGTAAACTTGAAGTTGAAAGCACTATCGCTATTTTCGTCCAACTGAAATTCCGGATTGTCATTGCCATAAATGATGCAATTGTTGAAAGTGGCTTCCATTAAATCGTTGGTGAAGGTGGTATTGTTTTCATCAATTACGTAATTGTTCAGATATAGCGCGGGAAATTGTCTAAAACTATTTGTCCAGTAATTGGCAATCGTGCAATGGGTAAAATTGTACTTGCCACCATAAGTACCTGCAAACGACGATTGACCAGCTTTGTTGAACACAACGTTTTCTGCTTTGATGGAGGTTGCACGACCCAAGATTCCAAAGTTACTGGAGTTGTAAATTTGTGAATTGGTAATGGTCAATTTATGGATTGTAGCATCTTGATTGTTTTCTGCAAGGATTCCAACAGTTGCATTTTTTATGGTCGCATAGTTGATTTGGTTGGCAACACTTCCGCTAAAAAGCCAAATAGTTCCCCATTGACCTGGAATATCTTCAAACAAAGTTTCCAATCGGTCGCCTTCAAAAATGACCTCATTCTCTAAAAGATCTTGGTCATTACTTAATTGACCGTTGATTTTCAACGATGCATTATTTGTAATCAACAATCCAGAATTCGCGTGAAAATGGACGCGAGCGCCAGGATTGAAAGTCAAAGTTTTGCCTTCATCGACAGCGGCATATCCATAGATAACATAGGGTTTTTCATTGGTAAAGGTGAGTTCAGAATCATTGAGGAAACGACCTTGAAGATCGGTTGCGTTATCAATACCATCACCATCAGAATCAAAGGTCAAAGTTTCAATAATTCCCTGGGAATTTCTATTTGGGTAAATAAAGACCGCATCCTTTACAAGCGTTACCAATTCCACTTTTTGAAGATTGGAGCCAGTATCAAACTCGATGGCATCGGTATATAGAAATTGATTATTGTCAGCCACAACGGATTGAATGTCAAACGTCGTCTCGACAAAAATAAACATACTGTCCTTGGCCAATAGTTCTATGTTTTCAAATTCCTTTCCTGCCATGCCATCCACATTCAAACGATAATTGGATGCCTGACCTTGGCTCAAGCGAACCGTAGGAATGACGATATCTATATTACTTCGGTTGAAAACTTTTAAATTGTAGGTGCTGGAACCAATATTTGTAAAAACGGTATCCAGATAAATGGTGTCTTTTGAAAACTCAAGATTGCCAGAGCTTTGGTCAAAATTGAAATCTTTTCGGCAAGAGCTCCAAAGAACAAGCACGGAAATGGTCATGACAAAGGATAAAATTCGCTTCATAAAAAATTCAATATGTCCAAAAATATAACTTTTGAAAGAATGAAATAGTATGTTAGTTGGAAATTAATTGAATAAATCAAAGATTTCTTGAATGATGCGTGTGGGTCGTTTGGTTTCAGCGTTTACAAAGCACCAAGTGGTTTCAGAGGATACTAGAAGTTTGTCGGTGTTTTCATCATAGATCTCCACCATCCGTATGGAAGTAACGCCAGTGGTTTCTCTCACATAAGTCACCAATTTAAGAACATCACCTAAAAGTGCTTCCTGTTTATACTCGATGGTATGTTTCATCAGCACCCAAAAATAAATGTCCAATATCGCATCTGTCGCTTTTGACTTCCAATGTTGTTCGGCAATGTCCTGTACCCATTGAACATACCGAACATTGTTGACGTGGTTGAGATTGTCTAGATCTTCTTGTGAGACGACGATGTATTTTTCGAAGGTTTGCATCTTATTATTGTTCAAAAACCTCTACTTCAAACAATTTATCCCAATCCTTGCCTGTCACAAAAATAGTTTTGGTATCAGGATTGTAGGCAATTCCGTTTAAGACATCGAGATCAGGATGTTGCGTCACTTTTTCTTTTAAAGGCGAAAAATCGATGACACCTTCAACAGCTCCACTTTTTGGATTGATGA
>JBDSFP010000032.1:0-3564 GCA_039919415.1 Aquaticitalea sp.
TTTTAAAAGCTGATATTTTTGACGAAAAATTTTTGACCCAAAATGATGGAAAGTTTAAAGGTCAGCCATTTAGAACCTATTTGGGCAAAAAATATAAGGGAGGATTTAGCGATCATTTTCCGGTCTACATTCAAATAAAAAATTCATTAATAGAAATCCTATATGAATAGCTTTTTCTGTTCATCGAATAAATTTGCATTTCATCTATTATTAGTTTGTTAATACTATCTTCACTATCATTTTTTTTATCTTCGGTTATTTATACACATCCAAAAAGATGTTGTAAATTCCGCAAATAAACTTAATTTTGTACCCAGTATCATTTTTTACATATTTGGGATCAACAGATTGAAAATATTGAGTTAAAAGACATTTTAATAACCTAAAACATTCAAATGAAAAAAAATACCTTGTTAATAGTATTACTGACTTTCTTCTTTAGTTGGTATTGTACAGCCCAAAGCACATCCCTTGCTTATTCAGAAGACTTACAAGCAGAAGCGATCAGTTATGACGTGGTGGATTTTGATCAGATAGTTGAAGATATTCCAATGACCACGTTCACAACTGACTTTAAATATGAAGTTTGTCCTGATACTAAGGAACCTATAATTATCACCGCAACGCCACAAAACTATTCCGCGTCCGAGGTAAACATTGTTTGGTTCAGGGATGGCATCGTAATTACAGGACGAAGAGGGTTAACTCTTCCAGTACGTTCCAGTGGCTATTATGAAATTCAAGTTACCTTTAAAAATATGGGTGGTTCAAGCACAGTGGGCGTAAACGTTGTTGAATTGGTGAGTTGTGATTTTCCGCAAGGTATTTCTCCAGGTGTATCTCCTGGTCTAAACGACACATTCGATTTGAGCGACTTTAATGTTTCAAGAATTGAAATATTCAACAGATTGGGAACACTCGTATATTCAAAGGACAATTACACCAATGAATGGCACGGTCAATCAAACAATGGAAACGAATTGCCTGTTGGCAGCTATTTTTATACCGTAATTTATTCAAATGGTGCCGAAACTAGAAGCTCTTGGGTTTACATTAGCAAATAATAACGAATTGATACACAACTAATCGATTAACATGAAAAAACCAATTATCATTTTAATATTGCTCATTGCCATACAAATGCAAGGTCAGCAAGACCCTCAATATTCGCAGTACATGTATAATATGAATGTTGTGAATCCTGCGTATGCAGGTTCTAAGGAGAATCTATCGTTCGGATTATTATACCGTACTCAATGGACAAGCTTGGATGGAGCGCCAAAAACAGGAACGTTTTTTGGGCACTTGCCCATAAATGACAAAATAGGCGTAGGCCTATCTGTCATTTCTGATGCCATTGGCCCAGTGAATGAGACAAATGCCTATGCCGACGTATCTTACACTCTGAAATTGGGTAGAGAAAATCGACTGGCCTTTGGTATAAAGGCAGGAGCCACCTTCCACGATTTAGGGTTGGGTCCCAACAATCTATATGTAGTAGATCCGGGAGATCCTTATTTTAATGATGTCAGCGGCGTCACCCCAAATGTTGGTGCTGGTGTTTTTTACTATACCAATAATTACTATTTGGCATTTTCGGTTCCAAATATTTTAAGTTCGGTAAAATTGGATGCTCAAGGTACAAAATATGGTACGGAAACAACCCATTATTTTTTGACAGGTGGTTATGTTTTTCAAGTGTCTAGAAACACTAAGTTGAAACCTTCCTTTTTGGTAAAGTCTGCATTTAGCGCGCCAACATCTTTTGACGTCAACCTGAATGCTTTATTCTTTGAAAAATTCGAGGTTGGAGCTTCTTATCGATTGGATGATTCTGTTTCAGGGTTGGTCAATTTTGCAATAACGCCAAATGTCCATATAGGATATGCCTACGATTATGTGACCTCCGACATCAAAAATTACGCACCTGCCTCACATGAGATCATATTGCTGTTCGATTTGAACTTTGCGAAAAAGATTTCACGTTCACCGAGATATTTCTAACAAGTTAAGCTAAACAAACATGAAAAAAATTAATAGTATAATTACCCTCGCTATTTTGAGTAGTTTCAGCTTAACTGCTCAAAACAAAGATACCCAATCGGCAGATAAGCATTTTAATCAATTGGAGTTTGTCGATGCTGCCAAAGATTATGAAAAACTGGTAGCGAAAGGAAAGGCAGATACATACGTGTATGCTCAATTGGCAGAATCATATTATAATGTGTTTGATTCCAAAAATGCCGAACGTTATTATTATCAAGCACTTGAGAATAATCCAAGCCCAGATTCGGATATGGTGTATAAATATTCTCAAATGCTTAAAGCTAATGGGAAGTATGACCTGTCCAATCAATGGATGTCAAAGTTTGCAAAAATGCGCCCAAGTGACCATAGAGCAATGGCTTTCAATGAAAACCCAAATTACATACCGCAGATTTTGGAACGCGGTAAAAAATTCAGGGTGGAAAACTTAGACATCAATTCCAAGTATTCAGATTTTGGAGGCACGTTGAAAAATGGCAAATTGTATTTCACTTCCGCACGAAACACCACGGGCAGCACCTATGGTTGGAATGAACAGCCTTATTTGGATATCTATGTGACCTCAAAAAACGAGTCTGGAGGTTATGCCTTGCCAGAGCTTTTGAAAGGTAAAATCAACACGGATTATCACGAAGGATTGGTGTCATTCAGTCCAGATGGGAAAACGATTTATTTCTCAAGGGAAAGTTTTTTTGAAAAGGAATTTGTTAAGGATTCTATTTCAAAAAACAAACTTGGGGCAATCCATCTGTACAAAGCAACTTCTAATGGGGACAAATGGGACAATGTAGAAGCCTTAAATTTTACTCAAGATTATTCAGCCAAAAATCCATCTATGAGTAAAGACGGCAAAACCTTGTATTTTGCTTCAGATATGCCCGGGGGTTTTGGCTTGTTTGACATTTATAAAGCTTTGATAAATGAAGATGGTACCGTAGGTGAACCTGTAAACCTTGGTCAAAAAATCAATACCGAAGGTCAGGAAATGTTCCCTTTCATTGGAGATGATGGAACGCTTTATTTTTCTTCCAACGGACATTTGGGACTTGGAGGCTTGGATGTGTTCTTTACCAAAGAAACGGAGGGAAATTTGACGCCAATCAGAAATGTTGGTATTCCTGTAAACAGCAATTTTGATGATTTTGCGTTTAGAATTGACGATGTCACAGGCGAAGGTTTTATATCTTCCAATAGACCGGGAGGTGTCGGAGATGATGACATCTACCGAATCATAAAATTGCAACCATTATGCGACGTTCTGATAACAGCTACTGTTGTAGATGACAAAACAGGCAAACCAGTCAATGGTGCCGTGGTAACCTTATATGATGATAAAGGCAATAAAGTGGTCTCTAAAAACACTAATGCGGAAGGTATTGCGCAGTTCGTAGTAGAATGCGATAAGGAGACAGAACTTGAAGTCGTGATGGATGGCTTTGAGAGCAAAAAAGTCCCTGTAAAAGGCACACAGGAAACCGAAGTCAATGTCAAAATCTCATTGGATTCTATCGACAAGAT
>JBDSFP010000149.1:0-3405 GCA_039919415.1 Aquaticitalea sp.
CAATGCCGAAGTGCTTTCAGCAACAACGGTATCTGGAACAATGGTCATCGGGCTGACCCCCATTTTTTTATTTTGGAAAGTAAAAGCACCTAAAATCAGTTTCTATTTAAGCATTCTGTGTGGACTGTTTTTTGGTTTTTTGCTGGTCTTTGAAACATTCCCACCAGAATTAACATTCACAGAAGGTAAATATGCACAGTTATTGTGGATTAATATTTGGGGCATCTCCTGCTGTATTTTACTATATTTAATACCTACATGGATAAAAAGACCGAAATATTAAGAGATCTCAAGGGAAAAGTTTTGCTTTTTGGAGGTGCATACAGTAATTTTCAGGCATTGCAACAGTTGATTTCTGTAGCAGAAGTGCAAGATATTGTGCCAGAAAATTGCATAAGTACTGGCGATTTGGTAGGCTATTGCGCCCAACCGGAAGAGACCGTTCAACTTTTTAAAAAGTGGGGCGCAAGGGCCATTGCAGGCAATGTGGAAATACAACTGCGTGAGGGTTCTGAAGGTTGTGGTTGTGATTTTACCAAAGGCTCTAGATGTGACGGTTACTCCCAACTCTGGTACCCTTTTGCACAGAGCCAATTATCGCAAGATTCTTTAGATTTCATGCAAACCCTTCCGGATTATTTGACATTTGACTACGGCGGAAAAAAAATAATGATAGTTCATGGTTCTTATTCAAATGTTTCAGAATTCGTTTTCAAATCAACCGGATGGAATAAAAAAGAAGCAAGTTTTAATCAAACAAATTGTGATGTGATTATTGCAGGCCACTGTGGCATTCCTTTTTATCATCAAAGGAATGAAAAGTTGTGGATCAATGCCGGTGTAATCGGAATGCCGGCGAATGATGGTACACCTCGAGTTTGGTATATTATTCTAGATGATGAAAAGGGTGTGTTTTCATTCAAGCATCACGCTATGGATTATGACCACAATACTGCAAGTAAATTGATGGATAATGGCCTGTTACCAGAATCTTACGCAAAAACGCTGATTACAGGAGTTTGGGATAATTGTGAAATATTACCTCCTGTGGAAACCGGTCTGCAAGGATATGCGCTTAATCTTTAAACAATGAAACATTTTTTAGTTTTAGTTTTGGTATTGCTTACAACAAATTTAGTAGTGGCGCAAGATACTTTGAGTGACCTTTTAAAGAGGTACAATACTATGAGTGTTCCTTATATCACTGTACAAGAACTTGCGATGCCCAACACAAATTTGATATTATTGGATGCACGAGAGTTGGAAGAATATAAAGTCAGTCATCTAAAAAACGCTTCCTACGTTGGTTACCAAGATTTTAATATTGAATTGTTTGAAACGGAACATCCAGAAAAAGATTCTCCCTTTGTTGTTTATTGTTCTCTAGGAATTCGCTCAGAAACCATCGCGGAAAAACTTAAAAAAGCAGGATATGAGAATGTCTATAATCTATACGGAGGTATTTTCGAATGGAAAAACAATGCGTTTCCTATAGTGAATTCAAGGGAAAAAGAAACAGATAGCATACATGCCTTTTCTAAACTTTGGGGCAAATGGCTCTACAAAGGCATCAAGGTTTATCATTGAAATTTAGGTTAAATTTAACCTTACTGAAATACCCAAAACTTACCTTTGAATATTTAAACTCAACCAAACCTCTAAAATGGGATTATTTAGTACGAATGAATCTAATGATGAAATGGCAACAGATTTTCATTTTCCAACTTCCAAAAAAGCCTTAATTATTTTCACTCGAAATCCGGAATTGGGCAAATGCAAAACACGTTTGGCAAAAACCATTGGTGATGAAAGTGCTCTGGAAATCTACAAATTCTTGTTGCAACATACCGCTTCAATTTCAAAGGATATCATTGCAGATAAATACGTGTTTTATTCCGAAAACATTAAAAAGGAAGACCTATGGGACACATCTGTTTTCAGAAAGAAATTGCAGAATGGTAATGATTTGGGGGAGCGCATGTTGAATGCTTTTAAGGAACTTTTTGAAATGGGTTATGCAAAGATAACCATCATTGGAACTGATTTATTGGATTTGACGAGTAACGATGTCAACAATGCTTTCGAATTATTGAATGATTTTGAAACCGTCATCGGACCAGCTAAAGACGGAGGTTATTATCTTTTGGGAATGAAAGAATTGAATCAAATCATTTTCTCAAATAAAACGTGGGGAACATCCACTGTCTTAAATGATACTTTGGAAAATTTACGAAATAGCACTGTTCAGCTTTTGAAAGAGTTGAATGATATCGATACCTTTGAAGACATGAACCATTACGAACAACTTAAAAAATTCTACACTATCCATCATGATTAAATTGATAACAGAAACCACAGAATATTTACAAAGCAAAGGCTTTGATAGTCCCGAAATTGGCATCATCCTTGGAACAGGTCTAGGGCAACTCGTCGATGAAGTGGAAATTATTCATGAAGTCAGTTATAATCATATTCCAAACTTTCCAACGGCAACCGTCGAATTTCATAAAGGAAAATTGATTTACGGAATTCTTGAAGGCAAAAAAGTGATTGTGATGCAAGGACGATTCCATATTTATGAAGGATATACCCTTCAAGATGTGACCTATCCAGTGCGAATTATGGAAAAATTGGGCATACATACCCTTTTAATCTCCAATGCATCCGGAGCCATCAATCTCAATTTCAAAAAAGGAGAATTGATGTTGATTGACGACCATATCAATCTTCAAGGAAGCTCACCTTTGGCATTTAAAGGTGTGGAACATTTGGGCGAACGTTTTACCGACATGAGCCAACCGTATGATGCAGATATCAATTCCAAATTTGAAAAGATTGCAAAAGAAAATAATATTAAGCTTCATAAAGGAGTGTACGCATCGGTGGTTGGTCCGCAATTGGAAACAAGAGCAGAATATCGGATGTTGAAAATGCTCGGTGCTGATGCTGTAGGAATGAGTACAGTTCCCGAAATTATTGTTGCAAATCATTTAAAGTTGAAAGTGGCTGCGGTGTCAGTTTTGACTGATGAATGCGACCCAGACAATCTTAAGCCTGTGGATATATCTGAAATAATCGCGATGGCAGTGAAAGCAGAACCCAATATGATTACACTATTTAAAGAATTAATAAAACAAATATAAAATTGTCGGCAGTGCGCAGTCTTCCGTAGGCAGTCATAAAAAAATGCCTTACTAAAAACTGAAGACTGAAGACTGAAGACTGAAAAATATGAGCTACCTAGACGCAACCCACGAACTTTATAAAGAAGCAGCCTTAACACCAGATGTTGGCCTTTGTTGCACCACGAATGCGATTTGGGAATTGCCGGGATTAAAAATTCCAAAAATAATGCAAGACATGAATTATGGCTGCGGTAGCACAGTGAGCGCCCGAGATCTTGCC
>JBDSFP010000161.1:0-8297 GCA_039919415.1 Aquaticitalea sp.
CCATCAACAATTCGGCTATTTCAGATACATTATCAAAGGTCAAATCATCATAAACGGCACTCTGGTTAGCAATGACTTTATTAGATTTCTTAAACGCATCATTCGCTTTTTTGCCAATGGCTAAAAAGGAAACATCCTTATTAGCATACGTATCATTTACCAATACATTCACTTGTTTGATGATATTGGAATTGAAAGCTCCCGCCAAACCTCTATTAGAAGTGATTGGTACGATCAAGACTTTATTTACTATGCGTTGGTCAGAGTATTTACTTCCCGAATCAGCATCCAAGGTTGCGCTTAAGTTTTGCAACAATTCCGTAAGCTTATCTGCATAAGGTCGCATTGCCGTAATCGCATCCTGTGCTTTCTTCAATTTAGCAGCAGACACCATTTTCATGGCACTGGTAATCTGCATGGTTGAGGAAACCGAGGATATTCTGTTACGTATTTCTTTTAAATTTGCCATTTTTTATAATTATGAATTCTGAATATTGAACTCTGAATTATTTTCTATACTTCGCCGACAAGTCCTTAGCCACAGTTGTCAAAGTATCTGTAATCTCGTCAGTCAGTTTTCCTGCTTTCAAAGATGCCAATACATCACTATGTTTTGCTTTTAAGAATTCTAAATAATCTCTTTCAAATTCTTTTACTTTTTCAACGGGCACATCTCTTAACAAGTTTTTAGATCCTGCATAAATAATTGCGATTTGGTCTTCCACAGTATAGGGATCATTTTGAGCTTGTTTCAAGATTTCCACGTTACGTTTTCCTTTTGAAATAACGTTTAATGTAGAAGCATCCAAATCAGAACCAAATTTCGCAAAGGCTTCCAAATCACGATATTGTGCTTGATCTAATTTTAGGGTACCAGCTACTTTTTTCATGGATTTAATCTGTGCGTTACCACCAACCCGAGATACCGAAATACCTACGTTAATAGCTGGACGCACCCCAGAGTTAAACAAGTCACCATCCAAGAAAATCTGTCCATCGGTAATGGAAATTACGTTGGTTGGAATATATGCTGATACGTCACCTGCCTGTGTTTCAATGATTGGCAAAGCCGTCAATGATCCCCCACCTTTTACAAGAGGTTTCAATACGTCAGGCAAATCGTTCATGTTTTTTGCGATTTCGTCGTTTGCAATAATTTTTGCGGAACGCTCCAATAAACGGGAATGTAAATAGAAAACGTCACCTGGATACGCCTCACGTCCGGGTGGGCGACGTAGCAATAAGGAAATCTCACGATAAGCAACCGCTTGTTTGGACAAATCATCAAAAACAATCAAGGCAGGACGTCCAGTATCCCTGAAATACTCACCAATCGCTGCTCCAGCAAACGGAGCATATACTTGCATCGGGGCAGGATCTGATGCATTCGCTGCAACAATTACTGTGTAAGCCATTGCTCCTTTATCTTCCAAAGTTTGTGCAATATTTGCAACATTAGATGCTTTTTGCCCAATGGCAACATAGATACAAAATACCGGCTCACCTGCATCGTAGAATTCTTTCTGGTTCAAAATGGTATCAATACAAACCGTCGTTTTTCCAGTTTGACGGTCACCAATGACCAACTCACGTTGTCCACGACCTACCGGAATCATCGCATCGATGGATTTGATACCTGTCTGTAATGGTTCTGTTACCGGTTGACGGAAGATAACACCTGGTGCTTTACGCTCCAATGGCATTTCGTATAATTTTCCTCCGATGGCACCTTTTCCATCTATTGGATTGCCCAAGGTATCCACAACTCGACCAACTATCTCTTCCCCAACTTTGAGGGAAGCAATACGTTTGGTTCTTTTTACAATAGAGCCTTCGCTAATTTCTTTGGAAGGACCCAACAATACGACACCAACGTTATCTTCTTCAAGATTCAATACGATGCCTTCCAAGCCTCCATCAAATTCAACCAACTCTCCGTATTGAACGTTTGATAGCCCGTACACACGTGCAATACCATCACCAACAGTCAATACTGTTCCTACTTCGTCCAAGGAAGCACTTGCTTCAAATCCTGACAATTGTTGCTTTAAGATTGCTGATATTTCAGCTGGTTTTACTTCTGCCATTTCTATTAATTTGGAATTCAGAATTCAGAATTCTGAATTATTTTAGTTTAATGTAAATTCTCTTTTTAACTTGTTCAATTTATTCGCAATGCTTGCATCGTACTGAATATCTCCAACACGAAGGATGAACCCACCCAAAATGTTTTCATCAACTACATTTGTAATTTCAGCATCTTTGCCAGTCAATTCCTTTACCTTTGAAAGCACCATTTTTTTCAATTCGTCCGACAAAGGAACTGCAGAGGTTACTGTTGCCTTTTGAGTTCCTTGTTCCTTGTCAAATAATTGGTTATAAGTTTCGGAAACAGCACCTAATATATCGATACGATTGTTTGCAATCAATGTGTCGATGAGGTTGACGCTTAGTTTATTCAGATCATTAAACACAGCCAGCAAAGCAGATTTCTTCGTCGCAGTAGGAATCACTGGGCTGTGAATCATATCGTTCAATTCCCTGCTTGCTGCAACTGCATTGGAAATCGACTTCATGTCGTCATTGACGGCAGGTGCTGACTTTAATTCTTTTGCCAAATCCAAAACCGCTTTTGCGTATCGTATTGCTGCTCTTGTTTGTGCCATTTTTATAAATTTTGAATTCTGAATTCTGAATTCTGAATTTTTACTAATTCAATTTCGCATCACTCAACATTGACTCGACCAATTGCAATTGTTTGTCTTTGTTGGACAGTTCCGCTCTAATCACTTTTTCAGCGATATCCACCGAAAGCGACGCAACCTGATTTTTAAGCTCTAGCATTGCAGATTTTTTCTCACTTTCAATGGCTGCCTGCGCTTGCTCAATCATTTTATTGGCTTGCTCTTGTGCTTGTTCTTTGGCATCTGAAATCATCTTGGTTTTGATGTCTCGGGCATCTTTCAACATACCTTCACGTTCTGCACGAGCTTCGTTGAGAATGCGTTCGTTATCGGCTTTCAGATTTTGCATCTCTTTACGAGCGTTTTCAGCGGAAGCCAAGGCTCCTTTAATACCTTCTTCGCGCGTTTCAACGGCTCCGAGAATAGGTTTCCAAGCAAATTTTCTTAAAACAAAAAGTAAAATTGCAAAAGAAATTCCTGTCCAAATGATAAGACCAAGTTCCGGTTTAAGTAAGTCCATATTTTTAAATCTTTATAATTTTTAAAAAATTAAGGTACAACCAACCGTTGTACCTTAATAAATTTTAACCTAAAACACCAAGAAGTGACACAACAACTCCGAAAAGTGCAATTGCCTCAATAAAGGCAATAAGTACGATTGCAGAACCTTGTAGTTTTCCTTGCATCTCTGGTTGACGTGCCATAGCTTCCATAGCCGAAGCACCAATTCTACCAACTCCAATACCACCACCGATGGCTGCTAAACCAGCTCCTATAGCTGCAAAAGCTCCGTAATTTACTGTGGCTTCCTGTAACAATGCTAAACTCATAGTTGAAATATTTAAAAATTAATTAATGTTCACTTTCTAATGCCTGCCCAAAATATAAAGCTGAAAGCAGGGTAAATATATACGCCTGAATGGCAACTACCAATACTTCAATTACACTTATAAACAGTGCGAAAAGTACCGAAATTGGCGCAACCCATATTGTTTCCAATATAAATATCAATGATATAAGGCTTAAAACGATGACGTGCCCTGCGGTAATGTTTGCAAATAACCGTATCATCAAGGCTATAGGCTTTACGAACATGCCTATAATCTCTATGGGAGCCAAAAACAATTTCATTGGCACAGGCAATCCTGGCATCCAAAGCATGTGTTTCCAATAGTACTTTTTACTGCTAAATAACATGACAATAAATGTAATCACAGCCAAGGTCATCGTAAAAGTGATGTTACCACTTAAATTAGAGCTAAAAGGGAAAAACGGAATCAGGCCTATCAAGTTGTTTACCCAGATAAAGAAAAACAAGGTCAATAAAAATGGCATGTATTTTTTATAATGTTTCTCTCCAATATTTGGAATAGCAATTTCCTCCTTAACAAAAATCACTATCGGCTCTAAAAAGCGCCCGATACCACTTGGCATATGGTCTGTCGATTTCCTGTAGGAACGGGCTGCAAACAAAAACAACAGCAAAAGCACCGCTATGGACAAAAACATAGAAAATACATTTTTTGTAATTGAGATATCAAGAGGCCTTTCTGCATTTTCCGGATGGTGTTCGGCATTCAGTTCAACACTTTCCGAGCCATCGTTTAATTGATATATCTTATCATGAAGATTAATAAATTTTTCTCCATTTTTTTCCACAATGTTCTTTCCTTCAACATCGTGGTGAAATTCACTAGAACTAAAAGTGACAAGCCCATTGTCTGTCCATAGAATAATAGGCAACGGGATTGAGAAATCTCCAGCCACATGAAAACTGTGTGAATCGCCAATATGATGAAAAATTAATTCCGAAGCATTGAATTTTTCTTCCTTAGGTTTGCTCTGTTTGTCATCAGAAGCATATCCAAAAAAAGATAGGGATAAAAAAAGGCTTACTAAAAGTGTCTTGATTGTGTTGATTTGCATTGGTTTATCCAATTAAAAATAGGGTGTCTGAAATTCCGTGCAAATATACGCGCAATATCTTAATTGACAAACTAAAAAATACAATGTTTAGCTTTTTTGAAGAAATTTATTCAAGCTAAAAATTTCAAACCCCAAAAATAAAAAATATGGGATAAAAAAGTTGATGACTTCCAGTTGCGCATGGTCTGATTTGCCCAAAAACAGGGGCAATAAAAACACAATGGCCAAAACCATTTTTAAAATGGTCAAGCCTAAAAATAATTGATACATTTTATCGCTTCCCTGTTTGTTTTTGTAGAGTATTATAGAAAAGACAAGAAATACCATCACGGCATTAAATAGATAAATCGTCCATAGAGGAAAATGCAAGGTGCCATCGAAAAATTGATTCAATATATAAAAATGAATTCCAAATAGGACAAGTGTAAAAATGATAAGTTTTATGAGGAAACTAGTCGTCACTTTAATCATTGGAGTCTTTTTGATTGTTTGTGAAATCCTTGACCTGTCGAATGACACTATATAGTGCCAATGCTATTGCCAATAAAGATAAGATAATGGTAAACAATCTGTACTTATTAGGATACCATTCATCCAGCTTGACGCCTGCAAAGACTCCAAGCCCAATAATCACTATCATTTGAAATCCTATGGCAGAAAACCGAGCATAGGCGTTAAGCTGATTGGCCTTCTTTTCGCTCTGGTTGTTGATGTTGCTGTTGCTGCTGCTGTTGTGGTCTTTGCCCTGCATTTCCCAATTCTTTTATGGTGCCTTTCATGACGCAGGTCGCGTTGAAAGTTGCTCCTGGTTCTACCGCCAATTTTCCGACTTCCACTTCACCTTCGACATGTGCTGTTGATTTTAATGTCAAAGTGTCGGAAAGTATCAACTTCCCAGAAAATTTGCCTTCAATATCGGCATTGGCGCTCGTCAAAGTGCCTTTGATGATACCTGTCCGTCCCAAAACCACTTTCCCTGGGGTTTTGACGTTGCCATTGATGGTTCCTTCTATTCTAAAATCGCCATCGCTCACTATATCCCCTGTAATGGTAGAGCCTTTCGCGATAGAATTCTGCTGTGTTCCTGTTTCTGTTGCCATATGTTCTTTTTTTAATCCTGAAAACATTGGTGTTGTTAGTTTATTGAATTGCTAAATAATCATTTAAATTTTTGTGCATTTGGACAATTTCGTAATTATCTGACGAAACCGCAATATAGGGTCTGGTGATTTTTGATTTTCGTTCTGTGAGTAAATCCGCAAAGCCTCTTGCTCCTTGGATGCTTTTTAAACCATGCACCACAATAAATGTAGTGTTTTTATCATAGATATCTTTGGACGTTGACATGTCGTAGTAATTAATCTGCTTTATTTCTTCATCCAATTTAGTTCTGAAAGCATCAATGTCTTCCCCGGATGCTGTATCAAACTGATAAATCACATTAAACTTTGTGGACTCCTCATCCTTGGCGAATTCTTTCTTCTCAAGCGTTGGAATCACATTTTGCATGATCTCTTGGGCGCGTTTTCCTTCTGGGGAATTTGGATAGGTCAAGGCAATAAAATTGACGCTTTCCTTATACGCTTCAAAACCATACAATCGCGCTTTGGCAGAGGCTTTTAAAATCTCAAATTTTGGAACTATTGGTTCACCTTCGAACTGCGTCACATATTCGGAAGCTTGGTCAATGACCTTTTGAAATTCTTGATTGCCATACACTTCAAACAATTTTTCATACAAGCTTTCCGGGCTATTTTCATCTTTCGCCAAATTGGAATTTGGATTTCGCAAGATTTCAGCATAGCGGGAATCGGAATAATTGGTAAGGATGTCATTCTTGACCAAATCAGCTTCGGAATTCAAATTCAATTCCTGATAGATTTTATAGAGATTGTATTTGGAAGGAAGTATCAATCGGTCTTCTGGATTGTTATCCAACAATTTTTCAAGTTTATCTTTGGCGAGATTGTATTCTTTGAATTTCTCTTTATAAATAACACCCAATTGATAGTAAGCATAATTTCTGTCTTTAGCCAAACTGTCCAACACCTTTTCATCTGTTGGAATTTTTGAGATGTAAAATTCTGGATCGTACAATTCGTCTTCGGTTGCGTCGGCAAACTGTGTATTGTTTTCCAAGGCATTCAGTCCATTACTTCTTTTGTCCGAAAGTCGCCAATTGTCACCTAACGAACGATCTCCCCAAATTTTAAGGAATTCATTTTTTCCAAAAGAAACCGTTGTGGTGTTGTAAAAATAAAATTCTGGTCTACCTCCACTTGCATTGGTATTGGCAGCATCGTTGCGGGAAATTCCTTTGCTAACTTCATTGGCAGTTTTCAAACCTGTATTGAGTCGTTTGTCAGTTTCAGCCTTTTCTCTGGCTGCCTCCGCTTTGGCTTTTAAGTCATTCGCATATTCGGTAAACAACACCAATTGATCTTCTTTTGAAAGCTTGGCCAAATTGAGAATGCTATCATTAATCCTTGCCACATCTTCATAATAAATGACATCCTCAAGATTTTCCCGTTTGCGTTTGATAGTTCTGTATGGTTTGCTATTGAGAACCATATTGTTCATAGTACTGTCGTAATAAGCACCGGCAATTTTATATTCTGCTTTGTCAAAATTCATATCGCCAAGGGTGGTATAATCAACTGAACGAAGTGGTTTGTCAGTCAATTGCGAGCGAAGTGATTTGTTATAATAGGCAATCGCCAACGAATCCTCTTTATTTTGTTTGTGAAATTCCGCGATTCGATAATACACTTTCCCTAAAAACGGACGGTTTTCCCTGTCTTCTTCCAAATCAGTCAGATATTCCAAAAAAGCCACTTGATCACCTGAACCATAATCAAAATTTGAGGCTTTTGCCAAATGTGCATTGATATAATACGCTCTCGGAATTTTTCTGTGCAAATCAATCACTTTTTCAAACGCGATATTGGCACTGTCCTTGTAGCCAAACTCATTATAAATCTGACCTCTGATGTAATTATAACGAGCTTTTTCGTTATTTTTTTTGGTCAAATCTGCTGCAATTGCCAATTGTGTCAAAGCGCTATCTTTTGCTTTGATATTAATGTAAGCTTGTGCCATGCTCGCCGTGGCGTCTGCCAAGTCCTGATCATCCAAGACTTCCTGTTTGATGAGACGTTTAAGGTTTGCAATTGCCAATTCGTTGTTTTCCAAACGGATATTGGTCTTTTCACGCCATACTTTAGAGGTGTTTATTTTATCACTCGCAGGATATTTATATAGAATATAATTGAAAGCTTCCAACGCAGGCACAAAACGTTGGTCAAAATAACGGGCTTGCCCAAGCAATAAATACGCTTCATCAATTTGAGGATTGTGTTCCTTTCCATTGATGTTCATGCCGTGTTTTTGAACAGCTTTAATAGCTTTTTCCTCAGCACGTTCGAAGTCTGCGTTTTTGGATTGACCAGGCAGCAGAATGTCTTCCTCGACCTGCATCCGCTCTACAGGAAGCAATTCCCAATAATTATCTGTAAATGCATTATCAACACCTTCACGACCATTGTCGAGCGCTAAATCACCATTGTAAAGTATATTATATTTGGTGCCAAGCGCATGGAAATTCCTATTGATGAACGTATCATTCTTGCGAGAACAACTTGTAATGACAAGCGTCGCTACCAACAAAAGAAGTTTGGTTTTTAAAGA
>JBDSFP010000236.1:0-3229 GCA_039919415.1 Aquaticitalea sp.
GACCTGACATTTCTCAAGTTGTTCTTCTAATTCCTTTATGGGAAGTTCAAATTCCAAATACTCCATAAAAAATTAAGTTTAAAAATAAGTTAGTCTACAAAGATAAAAATTTAATCGGCTTTCGTCGGTTAGAACTTTTTCTTTTTGAGGAATTTGGAGTATTTAAGAATGCCATCCATTAAGACCGTGATCAACACTAAAATAGCACCATAATAAAATTGCGGACTCATGATTTCGGTCTCCGGAAAAAGAATCAATGCCAAGGTAATTCCATAAACAGGTTCTAAGTTATAGGACAAAACAACTGTATATGGAGTGATAAATCTCATTACATGTATCGCCCCAATGAAGGCGTATGCTGTGCAGATGGATGCCAAAATGAAAAGATATAACCAATCGGAATTGGATAGTTTGAAAAATTCCAATGAAAATCCACCGTTAAACAATAAAATGAACAAGGTGATAAATGCGACACCACTTATAAATTCATAAAAAGAAATGACCGTTGCACTGTGCTTTTCTATAAACTTACCATTGATCACTGCAAACAATGAAGAAAACAAGGCGGACGATATGCCCAATAGAATTCCGTTGATGTATTTTATTTCGCTTTGGGTGATCAGAAACACACCGAGGATAACTATGATTCCAAATAGAATTTCAAACCAGATGATTTTTCTTCGATAGATTAAAGGTTCAATAAAAGAAGCGAAAAATGCACCCGTGGAAAACATCGCTAAGGTAATCGATATGTTGGACTGTTTGATGGCTTCAAAAAAGGTAATCCAATGTAAGGCGATAATGATTCCGGCACCAAAAAAACGGAACATTGTCCGAATGTCAATTTTAATTTTCAGTCGGAAGATTTTGATATAGAAGAACATCAAAATGCCAGCTATCAACATTCGGAACCATACAAGTGGAATAGAACCGATGGAAATCAAATTGCCCAAAATGGCAGTAAAACCTGCAATAAATACTAAAAAATGAAGATGAAGGTAATTTTTTAGTTTAGCGTTTTGCATTGTACAGCATATAAATGGCCAAAATACCGAAAACAACGTTAGGAAACCATACAGCGATAAGCGGTGGAAAATCAGATTGTTGTGCCATTACCCCAAAAACCTTATCGAAAAATACATAAATCATTGCAATGCTTATTCCAATCGCGAGATTGACACCCATTCCTCCCCTTCTTTTTACGGAAGACACTGCTACAGCAATAATAGTCAATATGAAAATTGATACGGGCAAACTCCATTTTTTGTATTTGACCACTTCATAACGCCCAATATTTGAAGAACCTCTTGATTTTTCCTTTTCGATAAAATGGTTGAGATTTCCATAGGATAGTGTTTCTGCAATGTATTCCACGGGAGTCAAATCTTCCATATCGAAAGTGAACAAGGTATCTTTTCGTCTCGTGGTTTCAAGAATGTCATTGTTTTCTCCAATCGTCCGTTTGAAGTAATTGAACAGTTTATACGTACTGTCTTTTTCGGAATAGGAAATGTTATTGGCAAAAAGTTTATATTTCAGTTTATTGCCTTCAAAATGCTCAAAAGTGAAATTGTTACCAGATCGCTCCTTCATATCAAAATTGCTTACATAGATATAATCGTTATCATTGATTTGCCTGAAAATATCTTTGGTTTGAAGTTCACCACCGCTACTTCTCAATCTATTGTATAAGAATTCATTATAACCCCTACTTGCCTTTGGTGCCAGCCAAAGTCCAAGAATTAAGGCAAAGATGGCTACAATGCTTGCTCCAATAATATATGGTCTCATAAATCTGAAATAGGAAACTCCAGAACTCAAGAACGCCACGATTTCGGTGTTATTCGCTAATTTTGAAGTAAACCAAATAACAGAAAGGAACAAGAACAAGGGAAACAGCAGATTCGCAAAATAAATGGTAAAATTCAAATAATAGAGTGCTACATCAGCAAAAGGCACATCATACTCAAGAATTTTACCGATTTTTTCAGCAAGGTTGACCGTAATCCCAATAGGTATAAATAGCAACAACATCATCAAAAATGTGAAGAGATAACGTTTGAGTATGTACCAATCGAGTATTTTCATTTTGTCTCTCCCAACCTCTCCGAAGGGGCGCAGATTATGGGAGCTTTTAGAATATTATTATTTATAATAAAATTTTTGTCTTTAATGTTTAATCTAGCTCATTTACAGTCGCTTGTCCATTTGTTTTACCATAATATCCTTCCACGTCCTAAATTCGCCTGACACTATATGTTTTCTGGCTTCCCTTACCAACCACAAATAAAATCCCAGATTATGAATGGTCGCAATCTGTGCCGCCAAACGTTCATTAACAGTGAATAGATGTCGCAAATATGATTTAGAATAATCAGTATCTACAAATGTCATTCCCATGTCATCCACTGGTGAAAAATCGGCTTCCCATTTTTTATTTTTGATGTTGATGGTGCCATGTGCGGTAAATAGCATGCCATTTCTGGCATTCCTCGTCGGCATGACACAATCAAACATATCAATCCCTAACGCAATATTTTCAAGAATATTGACTGGTGTCCCAACACCCATGAGATAACGCGGTTTGTCTTCTGGCAGAATAGCTG
This sequence comes from Aquaticitalea sp., assembly GCA_039919415.1. Lineage (GTDB taxonomy): Bacteria > Bacteroidota > Bacteroidia > Flavobacteriales > Flavobacteriaceae > JBPOFM01. Next base: position 2,607 of record JBDSFP010000236.1, read on the forward strand.
TGACTACTTCGGTCATGGCATACATTTCCTCTGCTGGCTCGCCAACGGACAATCCACCAATAGCATTGCCTTCAGCTCCAGAATTTGCGATATATTCGGCAGATTGCTCTCGTAAATCTTTATAGGTACTTCCTTGAACAATTGGAAAAAACGATTGGTCAAAACCATATTTCGTAGGTGTTTTTTCAAGATGAATGATACATCTGTCCAACCAACGATGTGTCATATGCATGCTTCGTTGCGCATAGCTATAATCACATGGATATGGCGTGCATTCATCAAAAGCCATAATAATGTCAGCTCCAATACTACGTTGGATTTCCATTACATTTTCTGGCGTGAAAACGTGATAACTGCCATCGATATGCGATTTGAATTTGACGCCTTCTTCTTTGATCTTCCGATTTGCAGATAAGGAATATACTTGATAACCTCCAGAATCGGTCAAAATATTTCGATCCCAATTCATAAACTTATGTAAGCCTCCAGCTTGTTCCAAAATTGATGTCTGTGGTCGTAAATACAAATGGTATGTATTCCCAAGAATAATATCTGGCTTGATGTCATTTTTGAGTTCGCGTTGATGAACACCTTTGACAGAACCAACGGTTCCTACAGGCATA
>JBDSFP010000243.1:0-6847 GCA_039919415.1 Aquaticitalea sp.
CAACAGAAAGCAATGAGATAGTAACTAATTTAGAACAGATTCAATTATTTTAATAAGGAGTCATTATCTGATACGCACTTGTTTTAGACACTATTTATATTCAATAAAAAACAGTTTTTTGCAATTATCAAAAGGACTAAAGTACGCTGAATGATTCAAAAGCAACGAAGCTTGCAAAGAATGCAAATGGGGAAAGGTTTTTAAATCTATTCATAATGATAGTCAAATGCAGAAGGATTTTTTGTCATCATCATGCAATTCTCCAAAATCAATATTTTAAATTCTTAAAATACTCATAAGTCGCATATTGCGATCGCACTTCAGGTTCGTCATTTTTGACGTATACGTTTTTTTGTTTGGCATCAATGATTCTGGCTTTCACATTATCTGACAATTGAATATCAATCACATCGCGGATAATTTTATAATGGTCTGGGTCTAGAATAGGAGTAACCACTTCGATACGATGGCTCAAGTTACGTGTCATCCAATCGGCCGAACCAATATACATTTTTTCATCTCCTCCATTCCCGAAAATATATACGCGTCCATGTTCCAAAAAGCGATCAAGAATACTGGTAATATAAATATTTTCACTCTGCCCTTTGATGCCAGGCACTAAACTGCACATGCCCCGAATCAACAATCGAATGTGCACACCTTTTTGGCTTGCTTCGTAGAGTAATTTTATCATGCTTTTGTCTTGAAGGCTGTTCATCTTCAAGATTATTAATCCTTCCTTCCCTGACTCCGCCATGAGGATCTCATTCTCAACCAAGCTCACAAATTGGTAACGCATGGTAAAAGGTGATACCAATAATTTTTTCGCTTTTGGGACGATGAAAATACCTTCTAAAACCAAGAAAATCTTGTTGAGTTCCTGTGTGATTTTTTTATTGTTGGTCATCAAGCCAAAATCGGTGTAAAGTTCCGCAGTCTTTTCATTAAAGTTTCCAGTACCTATATAACAATAACGTTTTATTTCTTCATCAACTTCACGCTCTATGTACAATATTTTGGAATGGACTTTAATACCTGGATAACTGTAAAGAACTTCTGCCCCATTTTCTTTAAAAATGTCACCCCATTTCAGATTGTTGTCCTCATCGAATCGGGCTTTAACTTCAATAAAAACCACGACTTTTTTACCGTTTTCTGCAGCCTTGGCAATGGCAGAATTCAAACGTGAGTCCTCTGCAAGTCGATACATGGTCATTTTGATGACTTTCACTGTTGGATCTATAGCGGCTTCTTCCAGTAATTTTATGATGGGCTCAAACGATTGATACGGATAGTGCATCAACTGGTGTTTCGTGTCAATGGCAGTAAACATCGAATCGTACTCACTCACCACAGGATGAGGCAAAGGTGGCAATGGTTCAAAATATAAATCCTTTTCCGTCGGATTTGGAAACTTAAAAAAGTCCTTAAAATTATGGTATGTTCCACCCAAAACAATATCAACATTCGTGATGTCCAAGGCTTTTTTCAACACTTCCTGAAAATCCGATGGCATGCGTTCGTCAATCAAAACGCGTGTGGCTTGGCCTGTTTCCCGATTGGGAAGTGATTCCTTTATTTTTTCCATTAAATTGCCCGAAAATTCATCTTCTATATACAATTCGGCATCACGGGAAATTTTAATGGCGTAATAGGACAATTTTAAATCCGACTGGATTCTATATAAATTATACTTGATGATATCGTCGATAAATGTGATGTAAAACGTATCGTTTTTCGACTCCTTTCCTGCCGGCAGGCTGGGAAATACAAAAAAACGGGGCTTGTCCTTTGGAATCTGCACCACTTGAAATTTATCCTTTGAAATACAGGTTGTGATATAGGACGTTTCATTTTCCACAAATACAGAATCTTTGGTAGAAAAATACGAAGCATCCAAATCAATCTTGTCTTTTAATTCTTTTTCAAAATAATCCTCCGCGATTTTTTTCTGTGATTTGGAAAAATCCTTGTATTTAATCAAATGAATGCCTTCTGCTTTTAAATCTGGAATGATTTCATTTTGGAAAATTGCTCCAAATTCTGCTTGTTGCAAATCAACTTGCACCTTGAGCTCCCTTAAAACCGCATTTGGTTTGGTTATCAATTTTTTACGAAGTGGTTTGTCCAGTTCCTTTATCTTACGAATATCCGAAACACGAACCCTAAAAAATTCATCCAAGTTGGAAGAAAATATCGCCATAAACTTGATGCGTTCATATAAAGGATTGCGCTTGTCAGCAACTTCCTGAAGGACGCGATGGTTAAAGCGCAACCAAGATAAATCGCGATGATAATATTTGTTATTGTAGAGTGATGCCATGGGCCAATGCTATTCTTACGTTTTATAAACCTCTCATTTGAAAAGTTCGTAATTACCTATTTCAACGAATTTCTAGATTGGCCAAATTACACTTTTTAGCCCAAAGTTATGTTAGGGAAATGATAAGGTGTTAAAAAAGCCCATTGATTTCTGCATCAATCTTGTTGATGACAAAACCCAAATCTTCAGGTTTGGTCACAAAATCAATTTCATCCACATCTATAATCAATAAACTTCCTTTGTCGTAACCGTGGATCCAAGCTTCATAACGCTCGTTCAATCGGCTCAAATAATCAATGCTGATACTGTTTTCATACTCTCGTCCTCGTTTGTGTATTTGACCCACCAAGTTAGGGATGGAACTGCGCAAATAAATCAACAGATCCGGCCCTTTGACTAACGATTCCATCAAATCAAAAAGCGAACGATAGTTTTCAAAATCGCGATTGGTCATCAAACCCATGGCGTGAAGATTGGGCGCGAAAATATGAGCATCTTCATAGATGGTTCTGTCTTGGATGATTTCCTTGCCACTTTGGTGGATCTGCAAAACCTGACGGAAGCGACTGTTCAAAAAATACACTTGAAGGTTAAAACTCCAACGCTCCATTTGGTTATAAAAATCATCGAGATATGGATTGTCAACGACGTCTTCCAATTGCGGTTCCCATTTGTAATGCTTGGCCAAAAGTTTAGTGAGAGTTGTCTTTCCTGCGCCAATGTTTCCTGCAATTGCAACGTGCATATTTACTCGATTTTTAGTTGGTATTGATGAAGTTTTTTCGAATCGTAAATATACAAGGTTTCATTGGTTACCAAAAACTGATTTATTAACAATCCGTTGAATGGAATCGCCATTGTCCTTTCAGAATCTTTAGGCAGAAACAACAATTTTTCATGCTGTTGGATAACAAGATTTCCATTGTCTTCAGAGATTTTGGTAAAGCCATCATTTTTTTGTTTGCTTACCAAACTTCCGAAGTAATTATATTGATACAAAAATTTCTCCGTCAAGAGCCAGCAGTTGTTGTAATTGCTGACCATATCCAATACATTCGATTGTACAGGAAGTGCTGTGGCTCGAGTTTTATTGGTTTTATAATCAAACAGTTCCAACTGCTGCAAATCTGTGTTGAAAATCCAAATTGTATTGTCTGCACCTGTTGAAATATGCGACACATTTTTATAAGGTTGAACCGTATTGAAATCGATTTTGTAGATTTCAGCCAAACGATTGTCGAGAATAATAGCTGTATTGAAATTTTTATAAAAAAGATTTATTTTGAGCGAATTGAAAGCATCAGCTGAAGTAATTTTACCAAGCTGAACATTGCTATAGGTCACATCTTTTTTTGTATCGATTTTATGGAATACATTTTTATTTACCAAATAAATGATTCCAAAATTATCAATATCTACAATCGATTGGAGTTCAATTTCTGTGGATTTAATGAATTTTGCTTCAACTGTTTCCTGTGAAAAAGCAGAAATGGAAAAACAAAAAAATAAATGGATTAGCTGTTTCATAACGGAAGGGAAAGTACAAAAATTACGCCAATATCTTCTGCGGAATAACGAGCGAATCGACAATGGTATCATATTCTTCAAACAGTTTATTTAAGAAAAGTTTAACACGCATAGACTTAACTAAAATCAGTTTCAGAAGTCCTATGTGAGGTAATTCAGTAATTTTATCACTTAACAAATTCATATTCAACATGAAATCATCTTATATTAAATTAGGCGTTGTTCTTTTACTGATGTCTAGTACTTCACTTTTCGCTCAAAAGGACTTTCAAGGGAAAGCCTATTACGAATCCAAAACAACTGTCGATATGGATAGTTGGGGTGATAGAGGCGGACAAATTAGCGAGGAGCAAAAAAAGCAAATCGCTGAAAATATGAAAAGTATGTTAGAAAAGACATATATCCTGACGTTCAACCGCACAGAATCCATTTACAAAGAAGAAGAAAAACTGGAAGCTCCTGGTGCTGGTGGCAATCGTTGGGGTGGGATGATGAGCAGTTTTATTGGCGGCCCCCAATATAAAAATGTGAAAAGTTCTCAATTATTGCAGGAGCAAGAATTCTTCGGAAAACAATTTCTCATTAAAGATTCATTGGCTTCTTTGGAATGGAAAATGGAGGACGAAACCAAGCAAATTGGTCAATATATGTGTTTTAAAGCAACCGCGGTAAAACCAGTAGATGAGATGGATTTTTCAAATATGCGACGACGCAACAGAGATACTGACGAGAAAAAAGATGGTGATAAACCAAAGGATTCTACCAAAAAAGAAGCAACCGACAATCCGATGGATGAAATCGAAGTCCCAAAAGAAATCATAGTTACCGCTTGGTACACACCCCAGATTCCCGTGAATCAAGGCCCTGGAGAATATTGGGGATTGCCGGGTTTGATTCTTGAAGTCGATGCTAACAGAACTACTATTTTATGTTCAAAAATCGTACTGAATCCCGGAGAAAAAGATGAGATTAAAGTTCCCGTCAAAGGTAAAGAAGTGACCAAACTGGAATACAACGACATCATGAAAAAGAAAATCGAGGAGATGCGTGAAATGTATGGTGGTAGAGGTGGTCGTGGTGATCGTCATTAGAGTGTCAATTACCCAATCAATTTAAAAAAGAATGAAAAAACTATTCATCTTGATGCTACTGTGCGTAGCAGGAAATACATTTGCCCAAATCAAACTCGATGGCATCGTCAAAGACAGCATCGGCAATCCCTTGGAACTCGCCAATGTCATTGCCATCAATCAATCTACCAACAAATTAGAATCCTATGCCATTACCAATGATAATGGTCGTTATAAACTCAATTTAGGATTAAATTCTACCTATAAAGTTCAAATTAGTTATATCGGCATGAAAACTTTGGAAGCTATCATTGCAACCAAAGAAGTTGATCTTGACAAAGATTTTTCGTTGAGTTATGATAATACTTTAGACCAAGTGGAACTCACCTACGAAATGCCTGTGACTATTAAAGGTGACACCATCGTCTATAATGCAGATTCCTTTAAGAACGGTACCGAACGAAAACTTGGCGATATCCTTAAAAAATTACCAGGCGTGGAAGTCAATGACGATGGAGAAATACAAGTTGAAGGTAAGACCGTTTCGAAAGTAATGGTCGATGGCAAGGATTTTTTTGATGGCGATTCTAAATTGGCGACCAAAAATATCCCATCTAACGCCGTAGATAAAGTACAGGTCTTAAAAAATTATGCTGAAGTAGGCCAATTGAGCGGCGTGACCAACAATCAGGATAATATTGCCATCAATATCAAATTAAAAAAAGGGAAAGAAGCCTTTTGGTTTGGCGATATAACTACAGGTTCAGGAATTGCCGACACAGATGGCTTGTATTTGTTGCAACCGAAACTGTTTTATTACAGTCCAAAATATAGCGTCAATATCATCGGAGACCTCAACAATATCGGCGAAATTGCTTTTACACGTCGCGATTATTTCAATTTTACAGGCGGTTTCAAAAGACCAAGTGCCCAAAGCGGTACTAATTTAAGTTTGGGAAATAATGATTTGGGATTTTTGACGCTTCAAAATAATCGAGCGAAAGATATCAATACCAAATTTGGCGCCGCCAACTTTAGTTATTCTCCAAAAAAGACTTTGGACATCAGTGGATTCGCGATTTATTCCAACAGTAAGACGGAACTTCAGGAAAACCGTTCCACCCAATATACCGATTCTGACTTGGGAATTCCTGACGAAAATACTCAAAGCAACACTAAACAAAACAGTGATTTGGGCATGGCAAAATTCAGTGCTAAATATAAACCGAACCCCAACAACCAATTGGATTATGACATTTTGGGACGCCTATCTAAAGAATCACAAGACCAACAGTATCAGTCGTCTGTTATTGGAGCCATCAACCAAGTGGATGAATCGACACCTTACAGCGTCAATCAAAATCTGAATTATTATTACACGCTGAACGACAAGAATATTTTCGCCTTTTCTGCGCAACATTTATTACAGGACGAAGATCCATTTTATAATGCGGTCATTGCAAACAAAGCGAATTACAGTGACGTCGGAGATGGTTTAGGTCTGGACGATTCTCAAAATGGCTACAACATTGCACAAAACAAACGTGTCAAATCCAATCAGCTCGATGCCAAACTGGATTATTGGAACGTCCTCACGCAAAAGAGCAATATCAATTTTACCCTGGGCACTTTATTAAGCAAGCAGAAATTCGATTCTGATATTTTTCAGTTTTTGGATGATGGAAGTACCTTCGAACCAACGCCAATCATCACTGACGGCTTGGATAGCAATAATACCGATTACTCATTTTCTGATGTTTATTTGGGTGCGCATTATCAATTTAAAACAGGAATATTTACCATCACACCGGGAGTTTCAGCGCATGCCTATAAAGCCAAAAACGCGCAATTTGGTTCAGAATATACCGATAATTTTTTCAGACTTTTGCCAGATTTCAATACGCGCATTCAGTTGAAAAAAAGCGAA
>JBDSFP010000269.1:0-2996 GCA_039919415.1 Aquaticitalea sp.
AACAGTTCAAAATCAAAACCTAAATTGATTTCTTCTGTTTCTTCCCAACCAATGTTTCTGTTGGGAAAATTATTGTTTGGCACCACAGCAGAACTGCCTGCATAAGCATTACTTGACGTTGTTTGAAAGAATTGTAGATAGGCGAAATCTCTGGTATTGGTTGACCCAACACGTCCTGCGCTGGCACGCAACCTTAAGACATTAAAAGTTTTGTTATCGGATAGAAAATCTTCATTGGCAATGTTCCAACCAGCGGAAGCCGAAGGGAAGTATGCTCGTTTATTATCTGGTCCAAATTTAGAGGAAGCATCGGACCTAAAATTCAAAGTCAGGTTGTATCTGTTTTTGTAATTGTAGGTCAAACGCGAAAAGAAAGAATTTAATCCTGTTTCGGTGCGGTCACTCGAATAGCCCAAGACATTTTCAGCGGAAGTCCCATTAATGAGAACCTCATCATCTGGGAACCCTGAATAAAATTGGCTTTTAGTATCAAAATTGGTACGGTCCCAAGCAAAACCTCCCAAAGCATTAAATTTATGTTCTCCAAATCGAAATGCATAATTAGCCGTCAGGTTTGTTGTAACATTGGAAACCAAGGTTGAATTTTCACTCAAATATGAAACATTATCAAAAAACGGAAATTGTGTTTGTGTCGTTTTCGGCACAAAGGAGCTATTGTCTGTGTAAAAAACTGCTGCATTAACATCAGCTTTTAGTTTTAAGTCTTTTATTGGCTCTATTTCTACATAACCGTTTCCTAAAAAGTTGTAACTTTTATTGGTCGTTTTATTCTGCAAACGCATCAATGGGTTAGGTTCGAGTGTTGGAAACGCACCATAGGCAAAATCAAGCTGCGGTAGTAATTCACCATTTTCATCATACACGGGCAAATCTGGTCGTGCACGTGCAATGGACGTATTGACCGAGTATTGACCTAGAAGATCATCCTCACCAGAATTCGATTCAGCATGACCTACATTTACTTTACCACCAATTCTTAAACGTCTGCCAATGTCAGAATCCAATGAAGTACTCAAGGTATATTGTTTCAAGCCATCTTTGATGGTCAATCCTTCTTGGTCGATAAATGACCCACTAAATGAATAATTTGTACTTTCACTTCCGCCTTGCACGCTTAAATTAGCCTGTTTGGTCACAGCAACACTTCTAAAAACTTCTTTGTTCCAGTCGGTGTCTGCATCTCCAAAATAATCATCTCTTAAACCATCATAAGATACTTGAAAGGTATCAAAATCGATATCCACCAAGCCAATATTTGCAAGGTCAAAGGCGAAAAACGGATCCAGCTGACCTGCATTCATAGCATTTACAGTACTTTGAATCAAGGTATCGTAGAAAGCACGATACTGTTTGGCGTCCAAAACATCAACAGTCGCGATAGGTCTTGCCAATGTTGTTGTATAAGATAGATTCATTTTTGGAGTTTGGTTGCGTTTCCCTTTTTTGGTTGATACGATAATTACACCGTTGGCACCTCTTGACCCATAAATAGCGGTAGCACCAGCATCTTTCAGTACATCTACACTCTCAATATCATTTGGATTAATCGTAAGTAAAGGATTTGCTCCTGGCAAGCCATCAACGTTAAAAGGAACACCGTCAATAACAAACAAAGGCTGATTGGTCCCTGGAGAAAATGGCGAGGTGTAGCCACGAATATTGATATTCACTTCCGCACCTGGTCGACCCGTACTTTGAGATACCGAAAGACCTGCTACCAGTCCACCCAAAGAACGGTCAAAACCGACGCTTCCAATTGCAGCTTGTACAATATCTTCTTTCTTAATGGAAGAAATGGCAGTAGTGACATCTTCACGTTTCTGTTCGCCATAACCAATGAGGACAATTTCATCCAACTGACTAAAATCTTCCTGAAATATTAAATTCACGACTGTTTGCTCGCCAACTACGATACGTTCCGTTTTATAACCAAGAGAGGAAAACACCAAAACATTTTCTCCAGCTTTCATGACGATTTTATAGATGCCATCAAAATTGGTAACAACGCCTCTATTTGTGCCTTCAACTATAACGGTAGCGCCAGCGATGGGCATTCCTGTTTTATCTGTCAAGGTTCCTGTAACTTCACGTTCTTGAAATGAAAGTTTTATTGGTTCGGCAGTTTGAATGACAATAGTGTTATTGGCATTAAATTCGAACTTAAAATTTCCAGCAGATAGACTTCTTTCCAACAAATTGTCGGTTCTGATAGTTCCTTTTTTCAAGTTTACCTTTGGGAAGTTTTCAAAAATCCCTTCTTGGTAAATGAATTTGTAATCCGTTTGTTTCATGATAAGGTCAAAAACATCATCGACAGTTACGGTTGCATCAACTTTAATTGTCACTTTTGCATTTTGTGACAACATCACATTTGGCGTAAAGCTAAAAGATGAAAGACAGCACAAAAAGACAACTAATCTCATAAGGTTCATTAAAAATTTTTTTCTAATCACGATAGCTTTCGGGATGAAAAAAACCTGCGTTAAGTTAATTTCCATAAATTTGCATAGTTATTAATTGGTTAAACATTAATTAATTGATTGGTAATGATATACGGGAATGAAGACTAAAGATTTTCGACGGTCTAATCTTCGTTCCCTTTTTTTTATTTCAAATAAATTGTTTTGTTTTTAATTTCATAGGACTTTATTGCACTTGCGCTAGTGATGGATGAAAGAATATCTTCAATAGATTGGTCTTTCCCTAAAACACCTCTAAAACTCATGGTTTCCAATGATTTATTTTCAAAAACCACTTCTACATCATACCATCTTGAAACGACTTTCATAAGCTCTTTTAGGGTTTTTCCTTTAAAACTGAAAATGCCTTCCTTCCAAGATATTTCATTGTAAACCTCAACAGTTTTGATGCTTATGGCTTTATTTTCTTGCCCCACAACTGCTTGTTGATTGGGTTTTAAAATTGCCCTTTCATTGTTGGTATTCAAAGCTATCGAACCTTCCACTAAAGTTGTA
>JBDSFP010000278.1:0-7829 GCA_039919415.1 Aquaticitalea sp.
ACGAAAATGGCGATGTAGCCATATATCCAATGTTTGCCGAAAACAGACGTAAGGAACGACGTGAGGAAGTGTTTATCAATTTGGAAAATGACGGTTTTAAAATCGAAAACATCGTCGATTATACGAGCGCGGAAGAAGATGGATATTTTCTGGAAGGCACTGGAAGTGTGGTGTTGGATCGTGTCAATAGAAAAGCGTATTGTGCCCTATCACCTCGTGCGGATGAAGAATTGTTCATAGAATTTTGTGAGGATTTTGAGTACACACCAATCGTCTTTATCGCCAACCAAACGGTTGAAGGCAAGCGTCTTCCGATTTACCACACGAATGTCATGATGTGTATTGCCGAAACTTTTGCAGTCATTTGCTTGGATTGTATCGATGATAAACAAGACCGTAAAAATGTGGTCAAACATATTAAGGAAAGCAAAAAGGAACTCATAGAGATTAGCGAAGATCAGATGGCGCATTTTGCAGGAAACATGTTGCAAGTGCGTGGCACCGATGAAAAACGCTTTTTAGTAATGAGTAAAGCGGCTCACAGCAGCTTAAATTCATTGCAAATTTCAAAACTCTCCATGCACTGTGCTATTTTGTACAGCGATCTGGAAACGATTGAAACCTGTGGTGGAGGCAGTGCACGTTGTATGATGGCAGAAGTCTTTTTGCCGAAGGGTTAAATGTGAATTGCGTTTGAATGATTACATGGATTTGATGGTCAAAAGTTATTAATTATTAAGTTATTAAGGTTTATATTCCAATAACTCAATAACTCAATAACTAATTTGTCAGTTTTTTAAAATGAATTTTCGATCGGGCTGTAGTAATTATTTATCCCTTGGCTCGGCTTTAGGCAATTCCACAAAAAACTTACTACCGACGTTCGGCGTACTTTCCACCCAAATCCGTCCTTGGTTCAGCTCTACCAATTCCTTGCAAATGGTCAGCCCCAAACCAGTTCCTTTTTCGTTTTTGGTACCTACAGTTGTAAAGTTGTTGCCCTTAAAAAGTTTGTCCAGGTTTTCTTTTGAGATTCCAACACCTGTATCTTCAACACAGATGAGCGACTTCCCATTTTCGTCTTTATTGGAAATGGTAATGATATCGCCAACCTTGCTGAACTTTACCGCATTGGTCATGAGATTTTGAATGACAATTTCAACCATACTCTTGTCGGCAAAAACAAAATCACGTTGCGATTCATCTATCAGTACAATCCTTTTTTGTTCGATTTTTGGCTCCACCAAACTAATTTTGTTATGGAAGACTTCCTGAATGTTGAATAACTCTGGGTTCGGCTCTAGGTTTTGCATTTGCGATTTCGACCAATTCAATAAATTGTAAAGTAGTAAAGAAGCATTATTGGCATTTTCGCTCAATTCAGGAATCAGTTCATTGAATTCTTCCCTCGAAATACTATCTTCTTTGAGCAAATCCAAAAACCCTTTGATCGAAGAAATGGAATCTTTTAAATCGTGGGACACGATGGAAAACAAGCGATCTTTAGATTTGTTGATTTCTTCAAGATGTTGTGTCTGCTCTAGAATCGCTTCGTTTTGAAGTTGGATCTGTGCATTTTTTTCTTCCAGCTCTTTGGTATATTTCAGGGTATTTTTTCGTCTTAAATAAATCAAAAGCAAGATGGTCAACACTGTAATGAAGGCCGCGACCAAAAGATAGGAGATGAGTCTTAATCTTTGCAGTTGGCTTGCGTTTGCAGATAGAGTATCCGAATTGATTTGGTCACTGTAATTTCCATCCTGTTCTGACACGTCATTTTTGATGTGATCCGTATTGATAGGCAATTTTGGTTGATTTTGTCGTTCCAGTTCTTCTTTCAACACATAATAGTCACCTTGCCATTTAAAGGCACTCTGAAATTTATTTTGCGTCGAATCGAGGCTTGCCAATAATTTGTAGTTTTTCAATACTTCATTTTTGTCAGAAGAAGTTTTGGTCAATTCATGGGCTTCAAGAATTTGCGACTCCGCCAATTTTGTTTTTTTCTGCTGCAAATTGAGATTCCCAATGGAATTCAAGGATTGCAAAATCCCTTCCTTATTATCAATGGAACGGTTGTATGATAATCCTTCCACCAGATAATCGCCTGCTTTGTCATATTCCTTAAACTGTAAATACTGATCGCCAATTAGGGGCAGAATTTCGCCACGTAGCGCTGTGTCCTTTTTAGGGTTCAGCAGCTTCAATACGGTTTCGTAATATTCTATGGCTTTTCTGTATTCCTTTCGCATGGCATACAACATCGCAATATTCCTGTTGGAACGTTTTATGCCTGTACTATCATGTAGTTGTTCACGTATATTAAGTGCCTTAAAATTGAACTCCATCGCTTTGTCCACTTGCTGTGTCTTATAATATGCTTCAGCCAGATTATTATAAGCCAGACTTAAATCTTTTCGCATGTTCCGATCTTCAAATATCCGGATGGCAGATAGGGAAAGTTCTAGACCTTTGTTATAATTGCCACGTTTGATTTCGATGAGACCAACACTATTATCAATTTTGGCAATGCCAAGGGTATCATGTATTTTTTTGAAAAACTGTCGGGATTTGGTGTAGTTATCAATCGCATTGTAATAATCGTTTTTATCAGAATAAATTAAGGCTCGATAATAGTTGACTTCGGCCATGACTTTCGAATAATTCAGCGATTTTGCCAATCGTTCAGTTTCATCAATAAACAATAACGCTTTTTTTGGTTCATCCGTTTCATAAAGTGCTTGTATCAAATACAAGGAAGTATCCACCTTGGTGGAATCTTGTTTTTGATACGCTAAATTTAGAATGAGACTATCTATCTCATTGGTCTGTGTATGACCGATGAGTACAGAAAAAAAGACAGCTAATGTAATTAACTGCTTCATCTGTAGCGATTCGCGTTTAAAATTGCAGTGTCAATGTGATGAAAACTTGCCTTGAGGGAGAGGAAATTTAAGTACACAAAATACAATAACAATACCGTTAAAGAGTATTTCTCTAGTATCATCAATATTTGGGACTTTGATTAATAGCTATCCCAAAAATGGATAAAAGTCCTTGATAAATCTAATTTTCAGGTTTTAATGCGAATAAATTAGATGAACTGAACTTTAAATGTTTTTAAGAAAAGAGACTATCGACGAACGACCAAATTCACAGGAAAAATACACTATTATCGATGAATGGTAAGTTGTAAAATAAATTAATATAAAAGATTGATAGTCAATTATTTAATTTTTTTTTGAAATAGTTACGGATTAATTCTCTATCTTCATATTCAAGAAAAAGATTACTTAATAAAACCAACGGAAATGAATAAAACAATTAAAACTATTTTGCTGGTCGTGGGATTGGTATTGGTAGTCTACGGAATTTACAGAATGATAACTCCAGAAGCTTCCATTGACATAGGGGTTGCAAAATTTGAAGCACAAGACAATAAAGATGCCTATATTTCCATAGGACTTGGACTTGCAGCTTTAGTTCTAGGTTTTTTAGGAGGAAAAAAGGCCTGATGTTTTTTAATTTTCTCTAAAAACATTAAAAACAGGGAGCTCCTCGTGATCAAAATCGAACATAAATTGGTTTTCCCACGTACTGCCTCCTGTTGTGGTCGCACCAATTCGGAGCTGAACTTGAATTCCCTATACCTTTGTTGTTGGAAATGGCTTTAATTGCAGAAAACATCCATTCAAATAAGCGTTTTGCCCTTGCGGTGTTGCTGAAAATTCAGATAGGATTTGACTGCTATCGCCAATATAATTGTTGGAATTGTCAGCATATTGAAACTTAAAAGGATTTGCAACTTCCAATATTAAGATGTCTTTTATGAAAGGCGTAACCAACTCATTCAATTTTTTTTTACCAAAGTCAAATTAAACGTAATTATTAACAGAAGTCATCCCAACACCATCGAAAACTAACTTGAAAGGGTGCATTTCATTGATAAATAAATGGCTCTTCCCACATTTTAATGATGTATAATGATTTTTATAGAATCAGTGGTGCCCACATCGATGGTAGCGCTAATGGCTTTTGATATAGATCATCATAATTGGCATCACAAACTTCATCCTACTTCTATAAAAAACCTATCTTTGCAACCCTAATAATCCAAGTTAAATGAACCTTCAGGACAGTTTATCAAAGCATATCAAGGAAGCCGTCAAATCGATTTATAATGTAGAGTTGGATGTAGTGGAATTCCAATCCACACGTAGAGATTTTGCAGGCGATCTGACCGTGGTGGTTTTTCCATTATTGAAATTGCTCAAGGGAAATCCAGTAACCATTGGAGAACAGATTGGTACTTATTTAACCAAAAAAATAGATGACGTTAAAAGTTTCAATGTCGTCAAAGGGTTTTTGAACATCGAAATTGCCGATTCCTATTATTTAAATGTTTTCAATCAGATTAAGGAAGATGAGACTTTCGGATTTGAATCGCCAAAATTTGGAGACAAAGCCATAATGGTGGAATACTCATCACCAAACACCAACAAACCCTTGCATCTTGGACATGTCCGAAACAATTTATTGGGTTACAGCGTTGCCGAGATCATTAAAGCGTCTGGAAAAAAAGTCTATAAAACCCAAATCATCAATGATAGGGGGATTCATATTTGTAAAAGTATGTTGGCTTGGCAACGATTTGGAAATCATGAAACACCTGAATCCACTGGTTTAAAAGGAGACAAATTGGTCGGAAATTATTATGTGAAATTTGATCAAGAATACAAAAGGGAGATTAGCGATTTAATTTCCCGTGGCAAAACCGAAGAAGAAGCAAAAAAACTGGCGCCAATTATTTTGGCAGCCCAAGAAATGCTCCAAAAATGGGAGGCAGGCGATTTGAAGACCGTTGCCCTCTGGGAAAAAATGAACGTTTGGGTCTATGAAGGTTTTGCCGAAACCTATAAAAATCTTGGAGTTGATTTTGATAAACTCTATTACGAAAGTCAAACCTATTTATTGGGTAAGGAATTTGTTGCAGAAGGTTTGCGAACAGGAGTTTTCTTCCAAAAAGAGGATGGCTCTGTTTGGTGTGATTTAACACCTGATGGTCTGGACGAAAAGATTGTATTGCGTTCGGATGGAACTGCCGTTTATATGACACAGGATATTGGGACAGCTATCCAACGAGCAAAAGATTTTCCAGATGTTGGCGGGATGGTTTATACGGTTGGGAATGAACAAGAGTATCATTTTAAAGTTTTGTTTCTCATCATCCAAAAATTGGGTTTTGAATGGGCTAAATATCTGTATCATTTGAGTTATGGGATGGTGGATTTGCCTTCCGGGAAAATGAAGAGCCGAGAAGGAACGGTTGTCGATGCCGATGATTTGATAGAAGAAATGACACAAACCGCAGAACAAATTTCCGAAGAACTTGGAAAACTTGAAGGTTATTCCAAATCTGAAAAACAAGAACTCTACAAAATCATTGGTCTGGGCGCTTTAAAATATTACATCCTTAAAGTGGACCCACGAAAACGAATTTTGTTCGATCCAAAGGACTCCATTGACTTCCAGGGGAATACAGGACCTTTTATTCAATATACCTACGCTCGGATTCAATCCATTTTGCGAAAAGCAGAATTGAAAGAGGACGTTCAAATTTTTTCAGAGTATGTACTTCACGACAAGGAAAAGGAACTCATCAAGCAAATATTGCTATTTCCCGAAGTCATTCAAAATGCGGCCGTCAATCACAGTCCGGCCTTGATTGCCAATTATACCTATGATTTAGTCCGGGAATTCAATTCATTTTATCAGAATGTATCCATTCTTGGAGCGGATTCAGAAATTGAAATGACATTAAGGGTTAAGCTATCCAAAGTGGTTGCAACAACGATAAAAAATTCATTAAAAATATTAGGTATTGATGTCCCCGAAAGAATGTAATTTAAAGAAGTCAAGTTTCAAATTATTGTAAACATTTTGTTGATTTTATGTAAAATCCGCAATAAAATGAACTCATCATTGAAATGCATTAAAAAATATTTGGATTATTTTAAAGTTTTCTAAAACCGAACATTTTGTTTTCTCGTAAGTGTTAATGTCTTCCCAAAGTCGGACATATCTTTTAACTAAAATCACACTTTTATGAAAAAACAAATTACACTGTTAATTGCATTATGTATTGCAATTTTGACTACAAACAACTCATTCGCACAACTTGTTACAAGTGGTGCTGACGATGGGACTGATGGAACACTGCGAAACGAAATCGCTGACACACCTGCTGGTGGAATTATTTTATTTGCACCTTCTGTGACAGTCGTCAAATTAAATTCCGAATTGCTATTAGACAAATCTTTGACCATTTCCGGGACTTTTGGTTCAAATGTAGTTATTGATGCAGACGAAAAAGGTCGTGCATTCAATATCATATCAGGTCCTGTGGTTTTAAATAGTTTAACACTTATGAATGGCCTGGCGCCAAATGGGGGAGCGATTTACATCACCAATGCGCTTGTCACAGTAAATAGTTGCTTGATTAATGCCAACACGGCCAATGCGCCGCCAACTCCAGGTCCTGCCGGTTCAGGTGGAGGTATTTTCAATGATGTTGGCGGAATTCTAGTTGCGAGCAATACCGAAATTTCATCCAATATTGCAAATAGAGCTGGCGGAGGAATAGAGGATAAATCGGGCACAGGATTGTCCATAACTCTTCTTAATGTCAATCTTATGAATAACCATGCAGGTATTTCGCCTGCTTCAGCTGCACCAGGTAATGGCGGAGCTTTACATGTTTCCGGCAACGGATCGGTTTATATGTTTGGTGGAAAAACAACTGGTAATTTAGCTGCCAATGAAGGTGGTGGATTATGGAACGGATCGGGATTGATGACAGTCATTGACCATACGGTCGACGGAAACACAGCATCAGGTAATGATGACATGGTAGCGGGAGCTGCCGGTGGAGGAGGAATCTATAATGAAGGTGGAATGCTTGACTTGTCAGGCTCAACCGCGATTACCAACAATTCTGCCACGGGAGCACAATCTACCGGTGGAGGGATTTTAAATTCCGTAGGAACATTAACTGCCAACGGAATCACAATCAAAGACAATACATCCAACCGGGCAGGTGGAGGTATCGAAACGAACGGAGGAGGAGCGGTGACGCTGACCAATGTGAGGTTAAACTCCAATGATACAGGGGTTGTACCTGGAGATGGTGCCCCAGGAAACGGTGGCGGTCTGCACGTGAGTGGAAACAGTGCGGTCACAGTCACTGGAGGAAAAACCAACAACAACACCGCAGCCAACGAAGGTGGCGGATTATGGAACGGTACAGGCCTTATGACAGTGAGCAACCATACAATCAGTGGAAACATTGCTGCCGGGAGTGATGCCACGGTAGCGGGAGCTGCCGGTGGAGGCGGAATTTATAATGAAGGTGGAATGCTTAACTTATCAGGTTCAACCATGATTACCAACAATTCTGCCACGGGAGCACAATCCACCGGTGGAGGGATTTTGAATTCAGTAGGAACATTAACTGCTAACGGAATCACAATCAGGGACAATACATCCAACCGGGCAGGTGGAGGTATCGAAACAAACGGAGGAGGAGCGGTGACGCTGACCAATGTAAGGTTAAACTCCAATGATACAGGCGTGGTTACAGGAGATGGTGCCCCAGGAAACGGTGGAGGACTTCACGTCAGTGGAAACAGTACGGTGAATTTATCAGGTGGAACAACGAATAATAATACCGCTGCCAATGAAGGTGGTGGATTATGGAATGGTTCTGGTTTATTGACTGTTGTTGACCATACAGTTAATGGAAACACTGCATCAGGTAATGACGCCATGGT
>JBDSFP010000291.1:0-3207 GCA_039919415.1 Aquaticitalea sp.
ACGCTCGGTTATAGATACCACTATCAAAAACGGGATGAATGTATTGGATGCTTTGATCCTTATCGCTAAATTACAACCTGAAGTACGAACTGATTAGTTACAAATTTTTTTGTAATAAATTTATAACTATTAAAAAGCTAAATATAAATGGAATACTTCAATGTATATATCGAAGCATCCCATCTGTTAAGTTTTTTTTGTTATTGCTCATTACAAATTTTAAATTTCGATCCAGGAGAATTACATTGATTTCCTTGAGAGAACAAACACATCATATTAAGGCATGGGCCGTTCATCTCAGCAAACAACTCATACTCTTGTATTTCCTGTGCCTCCGTATTCTGAGGAAAACTTAACACTCCAACAATTAAGAGGTAGGTTACACCTAATATTTTTATTATATTTTTCATAAAGCTCAATTATTTAAATTTTTGTAACTAATCAGTTCGTACTTCAGGTTGTAATTTAGCGATAAGGATCAAAGCATCCAATACATTCATCCCGTTTTTGATAGTGGTATCTATAACCGAGCGTATTTTGGCAAAGTTTTGTGCAGTCGACCTTGTTTTGAACTGGCCCGATATCTTCTGTTTCACCTTTACGTTGCGTATGGCTCTTTCAGAAGCATTGTTGTCTGATGGCACATTTTCCACAAATAGAAAAGTGAATAAGTGTTGGCGTTCGCGGGAGATGCGTTTGTAGAAAGTGTAGAGGTCTTTTTCTTTTTTGTCCGGCGGTCTATCCAATAGTTCTGCCAATCGCAGTACTATCTTTGTTCTCTCGATATTGGCTTTTTCAATGTTTTCGCTCTTTGGGACTTCCATGGCATCATGGAGCAATGATTTTAAGTTTTTGCCCCATTTGGATTTTTTGTATTTTTCATTAAGGTAGTTCAGTTGTCTTGACAGATGTGGCAGGCATGTCTGGTGATGTTTTGCCTTGGTCGATATCTGTGCCCTCCATCCGTCGCGCACTAAGGTTGCATTTGGAAATCCCTCTGGGAAATTGGCCTCGATTGCTGATCTGCCCCTTGACCCGTTGTGCGCTATATAGGTCAGGTATTGGGTCTGCCAGGTCCAGTACCAATGTTTTTGGCCATTTACCTTTACGCCCGTTTCATCTGTCCCTATGACCTTGGCGGTGGAGACTCTCTGCTTGATGTTTTCATACAGAGGCGTGGTCCTGTCGGCAAAACGGTTTAGCAGACAGTGCAGCCCGCCTTCGCTGATATCGATATTGAAAACGTCGTTCATCATTTCCTTCATCCTTGCAAAGGGCAGATACTGGCGCGCATGAAAGTAACCGATAAGTGCTTCAGTATTGCTTCCATAGCCCACGGGAGATCTGACTTCCCCGGGAAAATCAGATGTCGTGCAAAGGCCACATCCACATTTTTTACTATAAGTGTTGTACTGCGTCCAAACAGCCTTAATGGGTGGTATGTCCACTGTCTGGCGTGTTTTTTCCCTTATCGCAAGAGCATCTTCTAAAGATGAACCGCAATGGTTACAATAAGCGGGGACAATATCTATTATCTTGTCTGGAGTAGTGGTCATCTCTAAAGTACGACCTTTACGACCTGTTTGACCACCTGGTTTTTTGCCCGTTGGCCTGCGTAAGCTTTGGTTTTTCTTGGGGCGGTTTTCATCCCTGGATGGTGGTATCGAGCTATTGCGGCTGTTCTTGGGGTTTTCGTAATGGGACAGACGCTCACGCAAAAATGCATTTTCCTTTTCCAGAAGGACAAACCGCCTCTCTAAACGTTCTAAGCGAATCAATAGATCTGATATGATAGCGTCCTTGTCGATTGGGACAAGATCCGATAATTATAACTAAGATCCAAATAATATCGTAAATTTATTGGTACTGATTAGTTACAAAGGAATTAATAACAAAACCTAAACCAAATAATCACCCACTAACGCACTACACCGTGTACAAGCCATTACTGTTTTTATACCTATCAGGAAAATTCATCCATTCCAATCTAAACCCTAACATTCAAGTCGAGTAAAAATAATACACAACCAACATCGATAACAAATAAATGCAAGACATAGAAAACATTCATACACAAGGCGCATTGGCTTTAATGGGAGAAATTTTTGGAAAAAATTAAATCAGTCTCGAAGGTGGCGGGCGTGTTTCAAAATGGGAAGTTTCAAGTGCCCATTTTCTGGTAGACGAAGCGGATAGAGCCAAATCTGTTTTAGCAGAAGTAGGAATAAATGTCGTCAAAATAAATGAGGTGATCATTCAGAAACTTCGACAGGACGTATTAGGACAATTGAACATGTTTTGTCGAAAACTTGCAGATGCAGACGTTAATATTTTGACACAATATAGCGACCATTCCAACCAACTGATTATGGTGGTTGACAATTATGTACAAGGCAAAAAAGTTTCGACCGAATGGATGAAAGAATTGTGGTAAACAATATCAAAAATAAATAATAATGAAAGGACTGCACACCTATAATCTTATCTTAAAATGGACCGGAAACAAGGGAACAGGAACTTCCAATTACAGAGCATTTGACAGAAGTCATTCAATTATTGTGGAGCATAAGCCAGAAATTTTGGGCTCATCTGACCCAGCATTTCTCGGCGATAAAACAAAACACAATCCAGAAGAATTATTAGTTGCCTCACTTTCCTCTTGTCATATGCTTTGGTATCTACATTTGTGTGCCGAGTCCGGAATAATTGTCATTGATTATGTGGACCATGCGACAGGAATAATGCTTGAAACTTCAAACGGTGGTGGACATTTTAAAGAAGTGACACTAAACCCAATTGTGACTGTGGCAGAAATTTCAATGAAAGAAATGGCGAATGAACTACATAAAAAAGCGAACGAACTATGTTTTATTGCCAACTCGGTGAATTTTCCAGTTTATCATATTGCTACAAGTAAGACTTCCTGAAATTAGCGAAAAAACAATGATTGGCTAGCTCCTTTTACGCGCCATATTTGGGGTCTTTCCATGTATTGAAAAACTTGAGTATATTCCAACGGAGTTTTGTAATTTTAATGTGCTGGTTAAAGATACCTTATTTTCAATCTAGAAAAAAAATTCCAATCATGGCACAAACAATCTTTCGAAAAGAACCCCTATATAACCATCCAACGGGAATAAAAATGAATGTTGGATTTCTGTTGGCCCTCTTCACAGGCACCATTTGTCTTACCATATTTCAAGATTT
>JBDSFP010000448.1:0-2627 GCA_039919415.1 Aquaticitalea sp.
TGCAAGAGTTGAGTTTCCCTGTTAGTTAATGTATATCTTGTATTCTTATATTCTAGTTCTTGATTTAACACATAAAATATGTAATCACCAATTTTATAAGATTCCTTTTGCTTTTCAATTGGACTTGGATTTTCCAATCTCATTAACAATGATTTAATCCTTACCACTAGCTCTTCTTCATCAATGGGCTTTTTTAAATAATCTATCGCTCCAATAGAAAAACCTTTTAAGACATCAACCTTTAACGATCTTGCTGTTAAAAAAATAAATGGAAGATTGGGGTGTAGGTTCTTAATTTTTTGTGCTAATTCAAAGCCATCCACATCAGGCAACATGATATCTAAAATTGCCAGATCATAAAAGTGTTGTTCCAGCATTTTTAAACAATCATACCCGGTTTTTACCCAAAATAACTCAAAGCCATTCATTTTAAGATATTCTGAAAGCAAGTAACCCAATGTTGGATCGTCCTCAATAAGGATTATTTTCTTTTTAGTTGTTCCCATTTATTAGTGGTATGAATATGGTTACTGTTGTGCCTTTACCAAAAATACTATCAATTTTTACACTTCCTCTATGTTTTTTAAGCACTTCTTTTACATAACTTAAACCAAGTCCATAGCCTTTTACTTTATGTAAATCACCATCGGTAACCCTATAATATTTTTTAAATATAAGTTGTTTATCTTTTTTATTGATACCTATACCATTATCTGTAATACTGATAATCAATTTTCTATTTTGTTTTGAGGCCGTTAATCTTATAATAGGATTTTCTGAATATTTTTGGGCATTATCGAGGATATTACTGATGATATTTTCTAAATGATTTACTTCTGCCTTCATAAGATAACTGCCTTTTTTTATGTCATATGTGAATTGTATCGGCTCCAATTTAGAAAGCATTTCAAAATTTTCGCAGATCTTGATGAGATGGGGTTTAAAGTCAACTTCTTTTAAATGAAATAATTTTTCCTGAAATTCAAGTTTTCCCAATTCCAAAACAGTATCGATAAGTTGATTTATCCGAGCTGTTTGTTGTCTGACAATCTCTAAGATTGGTTTTTTTGAAACCTCCATTCCTTCTTCAAGAAGTTTAGTTGCAAGACCTATGGAAAACACAGGGGTTTTGAGTTCATGGGTAAGATTATTTATAAATGCATTGGTCGTCGTAATTAATTGCCTTTGCCAATAAACAGATTTTAAAACCCAAACAAAAACCACAATAATCACCAACATAAATAACAAACTTGGTATGGTGAGTCCATTCAATTGAAATAAAAAATAGGTATTTAAATCTTTAAACTGTAATTCCAGTATAGTGGTTCTACCAACCAATTTAGGTAAGTAACCATCAAGTTCTATAGGGATTGTGACTATAGATGTATTTGTTTTAAAAGCGTGTGGGGAATTGAGATAAAAAACACTATCCCTAGTAGCTAATCTAAATGAAAAGTCAGTATCAATACCTTGCAGCGATAATCGATTGTTGATAAAGTCATTGAGATAAAACTTTGAAGCGTCTTGAATGCTATCTACACTTAAATGAAAATAAGAGCCATCTTTTGTAATTGCCTGTCCAACTAAAAATGTCAGTTGATTTTCTGACTCTAAATCTCTTTTAATGCTTTGACTTGCGGCGCCTATATTTTTATTGAATTGAACTTTCGCAAGATTTAGTCCAATATTAAGATACTTATATTGAATGATAAATAACCCCACAATGGCTATAATAAAAACGGCTATATATAATGTCTTTCTATTCAAAATATGCCGCTATATTACTAAAAAATCACTTTCAACAGCCACATTAACTCTTTATTAATTTTATTGATCTTTTATTAATCTTTTTAACTTCTGATTATCCCAGACCAATGCTGTATAACTATATTTTAGCTTCATGCTTTGTTAATAAGGCTGCTAACCCAACGTAAAATTTTGAAAAGATACCTGAAATCACTTTTGATCTTGTTGTTATTTATTTCTACAACAAATAATTTAGTCGCACAAGGATGCGTCGCTATAAGACATTTTTCATGTAGTGTTGGGAATAATTTAAAAAACAATTTATTGAATCCTGGCGATTTTCAGGCTGGAATGAATTATAGATATTTTAAATCATTTAGGCATTTTAGAGGGACTGAAGAAGAACCTGATAGAGTAACCAACAATACTGAAGTCATAAATAATTCAAATTCCTGGGATTTTACAATAAATTATGGAATTACCAACAGATTGTATATAGGATTGACGATTCCAACAGTTATAAATAGTAGATCTTCATTATGTGAACACGGAAGAACTGAAAGGCATTCATCGTATTCTAGAGGTATTGCGGATATTAGATTGGGAATTGGTTATTGGCTTTTAAATCCTGAAACACATGCCAATGGTAATTTAGCTATGGGTTTTGGTTTGAAATTACCAACAGGAAATTTCAATGCCAACGATATTTTTTATAACGTAGGGCCAAATGGAGAATCTCAAGTAAGACCTGTGAATCAATCCATTCAGCCGGGAGATGGTGGGTTTGGCTTTACTTTAGACGCTCAATTCTATCAAAAGCTAAGCACAAATCTATATGCTTACTTGAGTGGATTTTACCTATTCAATCCAAGAGGAACAAA
>JBDSFP010000475.1:0-5372 GCA_039919415.1 Aquaticitalea sp.
CCTACCAAGGTGGCTGCAATATAAAAATCTGTGGGCGTAATCATAAAATAAGCATAAACACATAGCACCATCCAAATAAAATTGATGACGATCAGGGTTTTGATATTTCCGAATTTTGCGGAAGCCCTTGAAGTTAAAACCGCTCCCAAAATGGCAACAATCTGGATGATCAAAATACTGATGATTAGACCAAAGGTTTTACTGTCTGGATCAGCCCAAGCAATTTCCTCTTCGCCAAAATAAACGGCGACCAACATGATCGTCTGAACAGCCATACTAAACACAAAAAACGCGGCTAAATAGCGTTTTAATCTTAAATCTTGTTTGAGTTGTTCCCAAACTTGCCTCAATTCCCTAAATCCATTGAAGATCACAGTCTTTGTAACTTTTTGTCCGCTGGACGCTCCTTTGGGCAACCAGTAAAAGGTGTATTGACTAAACAAAATCCACCATAATCCAACACTAACGAAGGAATAGCGCATCATTTGTATTCCAGCCTCCATATCATCTTGGCTCATGACCATTGCTAAATTTATCAAGAGCAACACGACACTTCCAATATAACCCATTGAAAAACCTCTTGCACTGACTTTATCCTGTTGTTCTTCAAAGGCTATATCAGGTAAATAACTATTGTAAAATACCAGACTACCCCAATAGCCAATCAGTCCCATAAAATAAAATAATAAGCTCAAATAGATATGCTCAAGGCTAAACCAATACAAACCGATACATCCCAAACCTCCAACATAGCAGAAGAATTTCATAAAATTCTTTTTGTTGCCAATATAATCCGCCACACCGGAAAGAATAGGCGACGTACAAGCAACCACTAAAAAAGTAAAGGCTGTGACAAATGTTATAAGGGCTGTACTTTTAAATTGAAAGCCAAAAGCAGGAACTATTTTGTCAACTTGGTCGAGAAATAATTTTGAATAAAATATCGGAAAAATTGAGGAGGCAATTGTAAGAGTGTAAACAGAATTTGCCCAATCGTAAAATGCCCAAGCGTTGAGTAATTTTTTACTGCCTTTTTGAAGTTGTTCCATAGATGATGTTTTGCTTGCAAAGACGCAAACAGCGCCAAGTTAGGTCAAAAAAAACCACACTTAACAAACATTGTCAAGTGTGGTTCTAAAGTAGATAAATATTTTAAAATAGAGGTTATTTAACTTTTAAATGATGTTACACCATATTTTTTGGCTTCCGCTTTTGCCTTTGGTGCCAATGCTTCAATGGCTTTAATTCGCGATACATTGCTTGGATGCGTACTCAAAAATTCCGGTGGTGCCTGTCCTCCACTTTGTGCTGACATGCGCCGCCATAAGTTTGCTGCTTCATCTGGGTTATAACCAGCAATGGCCATTAGATACAGGCCAATTTGATCTGCTTCGGTTTCATTGCTTCGGCTAAATGGTAACATGACCCCAACTTGTGTCCCAACGCCGTAAGCTTGATTAAAGATATTGAGTGTTTGTTGGTCTTTAATTACAACATTTCCAGCAACTGCCCCTAATTGTTGTAGCATACCAACACTCATACGTTGTTGCCCATGATTAGCAAGCGCATGTGAGACTTCATGCCCCATAATGGCCGCCAATCCAGCTTCTCCACCAGCAACTGGCAAAATCCCTGAATAGACCACAATTTTTCCCCCAGGCATACACCAAGCGTTGACGGTTTTGTCATCCACAAGATTGTATTCCCATTGGTAGCCTTCCAAATAGCCTTGATAGCCATTGGCGTTGAGATAACGTTCGGCGGCAGCGGCGATTTTCTGTCCGACACGTTTGACCATTTCTGCATCTTTCGTACCTGTAATTACCTTGTTATCAGTCAAAAACTGATCATATTGGGCAAATGCCGTCGGGAAAATTTGTGAATTTGGCACCAGAGCCAAGGTTTTCTTTCCAGAGAATGGATTGGTGGCGCATGACAAAAACATCAACACTACCCCAAAAGCAAGTAATTTATTTTTAAGTTTCATTTCTATTGTATTTATGGTTAACTTCTATAAAAATACAAAAACCGTACCCTTTTTATTGAACACATTTGCGATTTTGTTGAACACATACCAAATAAATCATATTTATTTTCCAATTAGATGGATTTCGGAAAAGTTTTTATCCACTACCATACTGTTGTCACCATTCATATGGACCTCGCTCAATGGCACATTTACGTTATCCAATTGTACTGAAGATACTTTGAAAGGAAGTCCATGAAATTTTAGTTTAAAGGTTTTAAATTCGGCAATATACTTTCCTTCTTTATGTTGTTGGATAATGAGTTCATTCGGCTTTCCGGTCAGTTTAAAGGTTCGTAAACTATAACGTCCTTTGGTATAATCATACCCATCGTGGGCATCATCGAAAAGCTCGGATTCCTCTTTTCCTTCCTTAAAATAGACTTCTAAGGTAATTTGATCGATATTCTTTTCCCCAACATATTGTTGCACAGGATATTTAGGAATAATAGCGCCTTCCTTCACAAAAATTGGCATACTGTCAATATCTGCATCCACCCAAGCTTCACGTCCACCATTGACGACTTGATCGGTCCAATAATTGACCCATTTCCCTTTTGGGAAAAACATACGACGTCCACGAGCATTGGGCTCCAATATTGGACAGATCAGCATTTGTTCCCCAAAGATAAATTCATCGATGCGATAATGGGTGTGAATGTCTTCTTGATCATACAGCACCATTGATTTCAGCATTGGAATTCCATCTTCAACATAGTTCCAAAAAGAGGTATATAAATAGGGCAATAATTGGTAACGCAATTCGATGAATTTCCGAACGATATTCGTTACATCATCGTCAAAAGCCCAAGGTTCCTGGTTGCCATGATCACCAGAAGAATGTACCCTACAAAACGGATGGAACACACCCAATTGAATCCAACGTGTGAACAACTCGCCCTGTGGCTGCTCGGCAAAACCACCAATATCACTTCCTACAAATGAAAATCCGGACATCGCCATACGTTGCGCCTGAACGTTGGCAATCCACAAATGTTCCCACGTGGCCACATTGTCGCCCGTCCAAGTCGAACTGTAGCGTTGAGTTCCGGAATAAGCGGCTCTTGTGATGACAAATGGTCTTTTTGGATAGGCAAACTTTTTTACACCTTGGTAGGTGGCGCGAGCCATTTGCATCCCATAAATGTTATGGGCTTTTCGGTGGCTGCAGCGGTTGCCATCATATTCGTGACGCACGTCGTCTGGAAAAGTTTTATTGGGCACTTCCATTACTGCAGGCTCATTCATATCGTTCCAAACACCTTTGACCCCAATGTCCTCTATCAATTCCCTAAACAGTTCTGACCACCAATCACGCACTTTTTTGTTGGTAAAGTCCGGAAAATAACATTCTCCGGGCCAAACTTTGCCTTTCATATAGGCACCATCCGCACGTTTACAGAAAAAATCATTTTGCAGGGCTTCCTTAAAAACGGAATACTGCTTATCTATTTTGATTCCTGGGTCGATGATCACGACGGTTTTAAAACCATCATCCGCCAATTCCTTGACCAATCGTTTAGGGTCGGGAAAATACTCCTTGCTCCATGTAAAACAGCGGAAACCTTCCATATAATCAATGTCCAAATAAATGGCATCACAGGGAATCTTTAAATCACGGAATTTTTTGGTAATTTCCTTGACTTTTTTTTCTGGGTAATAACTCCATTTACATTGGTGGAAACCCAATGCCCACAAAGGCGGCAATTGGTGTGGCTTGCCAGTCAAATCTGTATAGTTGGCGACAACGTCCTGCATTTTTGGACCATAGATGAAATAATAGTTCATCTCACCACCCTGCGCCCAAAAACTCGTCACATTGCGTCTTTCATTGGAAAAATCAAAATACGACCGGAAGGTATTGTCAAAAAAGATTCCATAGGATTTTTTATTGTGCAACCCTGTATAAAAGGGAATGGCTTTATAAAGTGGATCGGTTCCTTTTCTATAAGCATAAGAATCGGTGACCCAATTTTCAAACCGTTTGCCCTTTAGATTTAACTCTACAGGTTTATCTCCAAGTCCGAAAAAACATTCGCCATCATGCGACTGCTTGCTCATTTTGACGATGTTGCCACCGTACATATAGCTTTCTTCCCAATGGAAACCGAGCTCGTCTTCGTTAATCAATTTGCCATCTACAGCATCATAAATCGCAACCTTTAAGTTTGATTTTTGAATTAAACAGATCAATTTTGAGGTTGTTATTTTATAAGCAGTAACTTCTTCCACAATTTCCAAATAGTTGTAGCCCGTACTCGCATATTTGGTAATGGCATACGAAAAATCCTTGTCAAAGGTCCCTGTGGTGGTATAGCGAAAGCGCAACACACTGTCGCGAACAATGGTAAGTTCTAAAATGACATCATTTTCAGCAGTAAAGTATAAGGTATCAACGTCTTTTTTATAGGAAATTATTTTTGTTGGGAACTGATTCCCTTTTTGTTCCAGTTCGGTATTGACAATCATAGATTAAGGTTTATTCGAACGCAAAAAAAAGCATTAGTTGTCACATATGAAACATAAGTTGTAAGGAATTGTTAACTACAACGTTTTAGTGGGGTTTATGGTTTAAAAAATATACCTCGAAGGTTGAAAAACCCTGAAGTTTGGGTACCAGCTATTTTTTAGGCGCTTTTTTTAGAAGTGGAATCTTATTTTGTTTCTTTTTTAATTTTTGGATACTCTTTGTAACATCCTTTTTTGAAATCGCTTTTTCCTTTGATCTTGAAACTGGTTTTTTGGACATCTCGGTGTATTTGAAGGCTACCATTCCCAAAGGTGGAATGACGATCTCTGCGGAAAAATCACGAAAGTGTGCCGGTTCTTTTTTAGTTGAAAATGGTTTATTGGAAAAGTCCCCAGTTCCACCATAAAGTTTAGCATCACTATTGAAAATTTCCTTCAGTTTTCCTTTATTCGGAATTCCGACGCTATAGTTTCGCAATGGAATTGGCGTCATGTTACAAACCACGATGATGTCGTCCATTGGATCTTCTGAATGTCTTATATAAACGTACACCGAATTTTTGTTGTCGCTGTGATCGATCCACTCAAAACCTTCCCAATCAAATTGCTTTACATACAAAGCAGGTTCGCCTCGATACAAGGTGTTTAAATCTTTTATCAACCTTTGGATACCTTTGTGAAATTCGTATTGCAACAAGTCCCAATCCAGGCCTTTGGTAAAATTCCATTCGCTGGTCTGTGCAAACTCGCATCCTTGAAACAATAATTTTGTACCAGGATGCGTAAACATATAACAATACAATACACGCAAATTCGCAAAACGTTGCCACTCATCGCCTGGCATTTTATGGATCATGGAGGCTTTGCTATGAACAAC